>CAMWTX010000115.1 GCA_947177315.1 uncultured Bacteroidales bacterium
GTTCAGGTAGCTTACAAAATAACCGTCGCGCTGCCAACCCAAGTCTCCACCGTTCTGCTGGGCGGAGGGAGCTTCCGAATAAGTGGCTGCCAGTTGGGCGAAGTGGCCGGGATTCTGGTTGATGACGGCTTTCAGGGAGTCTGCCAACAGACGGGATTGTTCCTTGTTGCGGCCGCTCTGGCTGCCGGCTTCGGTATAGGAGAGGAAGATATGTTGCAGGCGTACGCTGTCGGGGCGCATCTGAACGTCTAAGAGGGCGGCCATCTGGAACGTGCGTCCTATGCGGCGGGGTGCGAAGAAAGTGCCCGCCTTGGCATTGAAAAGCGTATCCCAACCGGGAAAGATTTCTTCTTTGTTGCGGTAGAGGCTGTCGAAACGTTGGCCGGAGGTAACCGCGTTCACGAAATCGGGAATGGAGGTTTCGTGCTGGAATTCATCGTAAAGTTGGGCAACGTGGTTTTCGAGTTCGGCCATATCCTGAGGCGTGGGCGTTACGTCAAACACCACATAGTCTAAGGTACGGCTCTTGTTCTGTTTGAACATGAACTTGTTCTCGTCGTAAAAACGCTTGAAGTCGCTCTTGTCGATCTGCACGTCGGCGTCCGCGATTCTGGAGTAGGGCAGCATGACCCAGCTTGCCGTAACCGTGGAGGCCAAAGGACCGCTTTGGAAAGCCGCCAAAGCACGGGGCATATAGAACGACTTGGCGGCGAGGTTGTTGTATTTTTCCTTGACCCTTTCGTTCTTGATGATGCGTTCCAGTTCGCTCAAAGCCACCTTGTCCTGGTCGGAAAGCTGGTCGAAATTGTTGATGATGTTCATTACCTGCTGGCGGTCGTAGATGCCCGTCTGCGGATTGGTAAAGTATTGATAGAGGTAGGGGCTGATGAACTTGCCGTAGTACATGTCGTTCATTTCGGCCGTGCTTACCTGCAAGCCCGTGGTTTGGCAGGCTTCGTTGATCAGCATGTCGGAAACAAGACGCTGCCAGGCCATGTTGCGGATTTGGCTCATGTCTTCTTCGGTAATCTTGACATCGGCACCCTGGGCGCGTTTGTATTGTTCGGTAATCTGATCCACATCGGCCGCAAAGCTGCTGTAGGAAACCGTTTCACCGTTGATTACAGCCACGGGAGGCGCGCTTTGGCCTCTTCTGCCAAAAGCGTCTTGGATAACGAAACCGATAATGGCGATGCCGATTAAGGCGACTGCAAGGCCGGCGTGTTTTCTGATTCTACCGATAATAGCCATCTTCTACTAATGTTTTTTGGTAAGTAAAATAAGGGTCTCAGACCCAAAAATGCGGCGCAAATGTAAGAATTTCCCTCCACATATTCAACATATGAAAATTTTATTTAACTTTGCACGTTTTTTGAGTGAACGCCCGGACGGAGGTTCGGCGGTGAACTTAACAAACTGGAAACAAGAAACAAACTAAAAATAACCTTTAAAAACAATTAAAACGATGAAAAAATTGGTTCTCGTTTGCGCCGCTTTGGCCGCGTTTGCCTTTGTAGCCTGCAAATCCAACAAGACCGCTGCTCCCGTTGAAGCAGAAGTTGCTACCGAAGAAGTTGCCGTTGTAGAAAACGACAGCATCTGCCCCGAAACCGGCAAGGTTTGCGACATGGAACAGAAAGCTGAATGCGAAAAAGTTTGCGACAAGAAAGAAGCTGCCGAATAATCAGTGTTCACGCAAATTCTAAAAAAGCCGCTTGACTTAAGTCAAGCGGCTTTTTTTATATTTTTGCCGTACTTTGCAATAGTGAAACATGACAAAAATGAACATCAGAAACTTTAGCCGGGTCGCTTGCCTGCTTCTCTCCTGCGGGCTTTGCTTTTCCGGGAAAGGGCAGGAAAAAATGCAGAACAAAGAAATCGTGGTGGATTCCATCTTCTTTTCGCCCGCTTTCCAACAAAAGACCTTGACGGGCATCGCCTCCCTGTTGGAAGAAAACGAGTATTACGTATTAGACAAGGGCATCCTTTACCAATGCAGCCGCCAGAAAAACGGAAAGGAAAAGCGAACCGTACTGGTGAATCCGTCCAAAGACGCCCGTTTCCAGGGTCAGGAATGGCAACCGCAGCGGTTTGAGTTCAACAATGCCAAAAACAGAGTGCTGTTGCTGTCGGGGCGCAAGGCGGTGTATCGCCGTTCGGCCTATTACCAGGCGGTTGTGTGGACCAAAGACAATAGCGGAAAGTTCGTCGATCCGTTGGTGTTGAGCCAAAACGGGGCGATACAGGAAGTTTGTTTCAGCCCGGACGGCGAAAAGATTTCCTATATACGGCAAAACAACCTCTATTATTACGATTTTGCCACCGGCAAGGAGGTGGCTTTAACGCAGGACGGCGTGGAGAACCGCATCCGCAACGGGCATACCGACTGGGTTTATGAAGAAGAATTCGGCTTTACCAAAGCCTACGATTGGAATCCCGACTCCAAGACGATAGCCTATCTGAAGTTCGATGAATCGGCCTTGAAAGAATACGACATGACCATCTGGGGTGATCTCTACCCCCAAACCTACCGCTACAAATATCCCAAGGCCGGCGAGGATAATTCAAAGGTGAGCCTTTGGCTCTACGAGCTTGCCACGCAGGAAAACCGGCAGCTGAGCCTGGATGCCGACTCCATCGAATACTATCCGCGTATCTTCTGGAATCCTTCGGGTTCGGAACTGGTGCTTTATACCTTGAACCGTCATCAGGACGATTTCAGAATATGGGGCGTGGCCATGAACGGCAACGCGCGCGTGCTTTACCGGGAGCGTAACGCGGCATACGTGGATATCCACGACGATGTTTACTTTTTTCAGGACGGCAGGCGTATGCTGCTGGCTACCGAAAAAGACGGCTACAACCATCTTTACCTTTTCGATTTGGAAGCCAGGAACGACAAGGGCGTGTTGCTGACTCCCGGCCAATATGACGTGACCGCGCTCTATGGCGTGGATGAGGCCAACCGGCGTGTTTTCTTTCAGGCCGCCTATACCTCGCCCGCCGACCGGGATCTGATGTGCGTGGACTTGGACGGCAAGAACCTGCGCCGCCCCGCTTTGGACCTGCAGCGCAAGGGGGGCTGCACCTATGCCACCTTCAATCCTGATTTTTCGTATATGGTGGTGGAACATTCCGCGGCCAACCGGCCGGCATCCTACTACCTGTACCATATCGGCCTGCAGGATGAACAACTGGTTCGCTGCCTGCTGAGCAACAACCATATCGAAGAAACCGCCAAACAGCATGCGTTTGTGGAAAAAGAGTTTTTCCGTATTCCCGTGCCGCTCACCGGCATGGGCGAAAACGCCTTTATGGATTCCCGTTTCTTCGGCATGCAGCGCATGGAACAGAAGTCTGGGAAAGAAGCGCAGAATCCGCGCCAGGTCTATCTGCAGGCATGGATTATGAAACCTGCCGAAATCGGTACGGAAGCGGCCGGGGACAAGAAATATCCGGTGCTGATGTTCTTGTACGGAGGCCCCGGTTCGCAGCAGGTGATGAATGAGCTCCGCCCGTATCAGACCCTCGATTACGCTTGGTATCAGATGTTGGTACGCCAAGGCTACGTGGTGGTTTGCGTGGATAACCGGGGAACCGGAGGCCGGGGCGAGGCGTTCAAGAAGTGCACCTACCTGCAGTTGGGCAAATACGAAACCCAAGACCAGATTGCCGCCGCCCGCTATCTGAGCGAACTGCCGTATGTGGATTCCTCGCGCATCGGCATCTGGGGCTGGAGCTACGGCGGGTTCATGTCTTCCAATTGCTTGTTCCAAGGACAGGGCGTGTTCAAGGCGGCCATGGCGGTGGCTCCCGTAACCAACTGGAAATACTACGACGACGTATATACCGAACGTTTTATGCGCACGCCGCAGGAAAATCCCGACGGTTACGAGCTCAACAGCCCGATTCATTATGCCGGGAAACTGCAGGGCAACTACCTTTTGGTGCATGGAACGGCAGACGACAACGTGCATTTTCAGAATTCGGTGGATTTGGTGACCGCTTTGCAGAAAGCAGGCAAGCAGTTTCAGTTCATGATGTATCCGAACAAGAACCACGGGATGGGCAGCAACGAAGGCTCTTCGCGCCCGCACCTGTATCATGTGCTCACCGACTTTATTCTAAAGAACCTCTAAGATGCGGCTGTGGGGAAAAACTGCCGGAATCGTCTGGGGCTTGCTGTTGCCCTTGTGGCTGGCGGCTTCCGATTATACGGTAAGGATTTACGGAACGGCCAAGGGAGCCGAGGGCAGGGAAGTGGTGTGGCGTGCCGATGCCGACCCCTTTTCCATGCGTTTTGTGGAACTTGGCCGAAGCCGTATCGACGAAGACGGCTTTTTTTTGTTGCAGACCGATGCGGTGCGGGATGTGTTGCCCACCTATCTGGTGATCGACTATTATTCCACCGGATTTTTTGCCCAGGCAGGATTTACCTACCGTTTGGAGATGGCGCCTTTCGACTATCATGTGGATGAAACCTGCAATGCCTTTATCCCCTCCGGGCAGTTTCCGGCTCTGCAATACGTTCTGCTCGATACTGCCGGCAATCCCGAAAAAGATGGCTTGAACGCGCTTGTCGGGCAATATTCGTATTGGTACAACCGTTTGGTGGCGCGGAATTTCGAACGGGTCAACATACAGGGCGACGCGCGTCCGGTAATGGATTTCATGCGCCTTTCCGATTCGCTCTACGGCAGTTTGGAAAACCCTTATTTCGCGGACTACCGCGCTTATACGGAAGCGGAGCTGAAAGCCTTCGCGGGCTTGGCTTCCCGAAAGGAACTCTACGGGCAGTATCTCGAAAACAAGCCGATGAACGTGCATAACTCCGCCTATATCGCGTTTCTGAAATCGTATTATGCGGATTATTTCCAAAACAACCGTTTCTTGCCGTTCGCCCAGGTGGCGCGTATTCTGAACCGTAAGGATTTTACCGACGGGGAGCGTCTATCCTGCCTTGCCGACAGCATGGGGCTGGATTATTCGCTCAAGGGGGAACGCCTGCGCGAGTGGGTGCTGATAAGCGCCTGTTCCGAAATATTCGGCGATGAACGCATTGATGAGGACAATCTGACGGGGATGCTGCGCTTCTTGCAGCGGAACACCAAGTTTCCGGCACATGCGGCGGCTCTCGAAAACCTGTTGGATGCAAGGGAAAAGGCGCGGGTACGGCCTTATTTCAAGGGCGTCGAGCTTACCGATAGCGCCAGCCATGCCGTCAAGGTGGAGGATTTGTTGGAAAAAGACAAATTCCACTATTTTGTTTTTGTAAAGGCGGGTTACGGGCAGTGCCCTTCCTGCCGCACAGAAGCGGATTACCTGCATAAAATTCAGCAGCGCGTCCTGATAC
>CAMWTX010000116.1 GCA_947177315.1 uncultured Bacteroidales bacterium
CCAAAAGGTTGGTGAAATGTTCCCGGGTGTCGGGTTTCGACAAAAGTATCTTGCTCTCCGCCAGTTCTTCTGCGCTGGTGGTTTTTCCGCACCATTTAGGACCTTCGATAAGTACCGCTCCTTTGGCTTGCAACTTTTTAGCCAACAAGCCGTCGATTATCCTTTTCTTGTATCTGTTCATATTTCATTTGTTTACAACAGCAAAGGTAATAAAAAAATATAAATTCGGTGGATTGGCGGTAATTTGTTCGGTGATTTGGCGCAAAATAATTCGGTGGATTGGCGCGAAATTATTCGGTGATTTGGCGGAAATTTATTCGGTGGTTTGGCGGGAAATCATTCGGTGAATTGGCAAAATTGCCAATGTGGGGAGACTTAAAAATACAGGAACCCGGCCACGGTGAGCCAGTAGAGGAGGGGGAGGAGGCGTTGGAGCAGGGGGCGCGCCGGTTTTTGCCAGGCGCGGTGCAAGAAAGGGAAGAAGCTGCCGAGCAGGACGGGCAGGGAGTAGTGTTGCACGGCTTTCTGTGCCGCGTAGAGTGCGCGGCTGTCGTAAAAGGCGGCGGCAAAGAGCAGCAGGGCCGTAGCGATATAAAAAGGCAGGGGCAGGGAGGCCGCATCGGAAAGCGGCGCGGCAACCCCCGTATGCCAAAAGAACAGGCAGCCGAGCAGGGCGGAGGCGATTTCCCCCAGGGCGATAAAGCGCAGCGGCCATACGATAAGCAAGCCCGCAATCCAAGCCAGAATCCAAAGGATTTGATGGAAAGTGTCGGCACTCAGAAACCAAAAGCCGCTCAGCAGCAGCGAAAGCAGGATAAATGTGCCGGCAAGTTTTTTGTTCTTTTCCTGCGCGCCTTGCAGGGCAATAAAGAAGCATACCCAGCCGAAAGCCAAGCAGACCTGCAACGACAGGCTAGGAATGGCCATTCTCCCGATAGAGAGCAGCACGCCGCCTATAACGGCAAAAAGATAGGTTTTCATAACCGCAAAGGTAAAGAGAAAGAGAGGCCGGGAACAAAAAAAGGAAGGAGAGAGACCTTTGTCTTTCCCCTTCCCTCATTAAACCAACCGCAAGGCTATTATTCTGCCTTGGATTTCATCCGACGTTTAATCGCCTCGGCAAAATCCAAGCAGGCTTGGTTTCTGCCGAGGCGATTAAACGTTGGGCTATTCAGCCTTGGGCTCTTCCGCCGCAGGTGCTTCGGCTTCGGCAGCCGGCGCTTCGGTTTTGGCGGCCGTGGCTTTCTTGCCGCCACGACGGGTGCTCTTGGTTTTCGTTTCCTTGGCCGAACCGGGGTTCATGCTGTAATCCAGCAATTCGATAAAGGCCATTTCCGCATTGTCGCCTACGCGGTATCCGGTTTTGAGGATACGGGTGTATCCGCCGGGGCGCTGGGCGATCTTCTGCGAAATTTCGCGGAAAAGTTCGGTTACGGCTTCCTTGTTCTGCAGGTAGCTGAACACCACGCGGCGCGAGTGGGTCGTGTCTTCCTTCGATTTGGTGAGGATAGGTTCCACATAGCTGCGCAGGGCTTTGGCTTTGGCCAAGGTGGTATTGATTTTCTTGTGCAGAATCAACGACGATGCCATATTGGCCAACAACTGACGTCTGTGGGCGTGTGTCCTGCTAAGCTTATTGAATTTCTTTCCGTGTCTCATTTTAAGGCTCCCCCTATTTATTCTTCGTCTTTATCAGTTTTATTCAATTTGTATTTGCCAACGTTCAAACCGAATTCCAGGTTCTTGGATTTCACCAGGTTTTCAAGTTCGGTAAGCGATTTCTTTCCGAAATTGCGGAACTTGAGCAGGTCGGCTTTTTCGAACGACACCAATTCGCCCAAGGTTTCCACTTCGGCGGCCTTGAGGCAGTTGAGCGCGCGAACCGAAAGTTCCATTTCCGACAGCTTGGTGTTGAGCAATTGGCGCATGTGCAAATCGTCGTCATCAATTTCGGTGGTAACGGAAGGTTCGGTCTGTTCGACATCGATTTTTTCGTCGGAGAAGAGCATGAAGTGCGAGATAAGGATCTTCGCGGCTTCCTTCATGGCTTCCTTGGGCGAAATAGAACCGTCGGAAACCACCGTCAGAATCAGTTCTTCGTAGTCGGTCTTCTGTTCCACACGAAAGTTTTCCTTTTCGTAGTGAACGTTCTTGATCGGCGTGTGAATCGAGTCGATGGCGATGGTGCCGATAGGGTCGGAGGCGTTTTTGTTTTCTTCCGCCGGCACCCAACCGCGGCCCTTGTCAATCGTGATGTCCATGGTCAGCTTCACATTGCTTTCCATGTGGCAGATTTCAAAGTCGGGGTTCAGGACGGTAAAGCCGTTCAAGGCGTTGTTCAAATCACCGGCCTTGAAAACTTCCTTGTTGGAAATCACCAAGTGAACCTTTTCATGATCCGTGCCCTTGATCTGTTGTTTGAAACGGATTTGTTTCAGGTTCAACACGATATTGGTAACGTCCTCAAGCACGCCCTTGATCGAGGCGAATTCGTGTTCAACGCCTTCGATGCGGATGGACGTGATGGCAAAACCTTCCAAGGACGAAATCAGGATACGGCGCAGGGCATTCCCTATTGTAACAGCATAACCGGGTTCCAGCGGACGGATCGAGAACACTCCCGTGTAGTCGTCCAAGCTGCGAATACTTACTTTATCCGGTTTCTGAAAAGCTAAAATTGCCATTAGTTTTTAAGTTTAATGTTTTATACCAAGGAAAAACAAACACTCCAAAAGTGCGGAAAAGCACTTCAAGCAGCCTGGGCTACTTGGAGTACAATTCCACGATGAGTTGTTCCTTGATGTTTTCGGGAATGTTTTCGCGTTCGGGGAAGTTGAGGAACTTTCCGCACATCTGCTTGCCGTCCCATTCCAACCAATTGTATTGGTTGCTGCGGCCTTCCAGGGCGGTGGTGATCACTTCCAGCGATTTGGATTTTTCGCGTACTTCCACGATGTCGCCGGGACGCAACTGGTAGGAGGGGATATTCACCACGTGTCCGTTCACTTCGATATGGCGGTGTCCCACCAATTGGCGGGCGGCGCTGCGGGTGGGGGCGATACCCAGACGGTAAACCACGTTGTCCAAACGCGATTCGAGCAACTGGAGCAAGTTTTCCCCGGTGATACCCTGCTTGCGCGAGGCCTGGGCAAAAATCTTGCGGAACTGGCGTTCCAAGATACCGTAGGTATATTTCGCTTTCTGTTTTTCCTTCAACTGCACACCGTACTCCGAAAGTTTGCTGCGGCGTTTGTTCTGGCCGTGTTGACCGGGTGCGTAGTTCTTGCGTTCCAGCACCTTGTCAGCTCCGAAGATGGGTTCTTGGAACTTTCTTGCAATCTTAGACTTGGGTCCAATATATCTTGCCATTGTTTGCTATGATTTTATGTACGTGTACTCTGAAATTAAACTCTTCTTCTCTTGGGAGGACGGCATCCGTTGTGGGGCAGGGGCGTAACGTCGGTGATTTCGGTTACTTCGATGCCTGCACCATGAATGGTACGGATAGCGGATTCACGACCGGCGCCGGGTCCCTTCACGAAAACCTTTACCTTACGCAGTCCCAAATCATAGGCAACTTTGGCGCAATCGGTGGCGGCCATCTGGGCGGCGTAGGGAGTGTTCTTCTTGGAACCCTTGAAACCCATCTTGCCGGCAGAAGCCCACGAGATTACCTGGCCTGAATTGTTGGTGAGCGAGATGATCACATTGTTGAATGAAGCAAAGATGAAAGCCTTGCCTTGGGGCTCAACCTTGACAATCTTCTTCTTTGCAGTCTTGGCGTTTTTACCGCCGGTAGCAACTTTTGCCATGTTTTATTTAAATGAATGATTTTTATCCTATCAAAAACTGTCAACGAACACGAACAAGGATTAGCCTTTGGGTGCCTTCTTCTTGTTGGCAACGGTCTTCTTGCGACCCTTGCGCGTACGGGCGTTGTTCTTGGTGCTTTGACCGCGCAGGGGCAGACCCAGACGGTGACGGATGCCACGGTAGCAACCGATATCCATCAAACGCTTGATGTTGGTCTGAACTTCCGAACGCAACGCGCCTTCCACTTTGAGATTGTCGCCAATATAGGTACGGATCTTCGCCAATTCGTCATCGTTCCATTCTTCCACTTTCTTGTCGAAAGAAATGCCGGAATCGGCCAAAATCTTGCGAGCGGTGCTCCTTCCGATACCATAGATGTAGGTCAAACCTACTTCCCCTCTTTTGTTCTTAGGTAAATCGATACCTGCAATACGTGCCATGTATTATTCCTGTTTTTAAATCAAACCTAAATTGCGTGCGTTATCAACCCTGGCGCATTTTATACTTAGGGTTCTTCTTATTAATCACGTAAACCACCCCCTTGCGTTTCACAATCTTGCATTCGGGCGATCTTTTCTTTGCTGATGGCTTTACTTTCATCGGTCTTCGTGTTATAAAGTTTGCTCAAAATTACTATTTATAGCGGAATACGATACGCGCCTTGCTCAAATCGTAGGGCGACATTTCCAACTGAACCCTGTCGCCGGGCAGGATTTTGATGTAATGCAGACGCATCTTGCCGGAAATATGGGCAATCACCGTATGTCCGTTTTCCAACTCAACCCGGAACATGGCATTCCCTAACGATTCCAAAACCGTTCCGTCCTGTTGTATGGATTGTTGTTTGGCCATGCTCTATTTGTTGTTTAAAACGTTTTCCACATTTGCAAAACTCGACAGCACATCGCATCCGTGTTCGGTAATCGCCACACTGTGTTCGTAATGTGCCGCCGGTTTGCCGTCCAGGGTAAAAATGCCCCAGCCGTCTCTGGCAACGCCGATATTGCGTTTGCCCAAGGTAATCATGGGCTCTATCGCAATAACCATGCCTTTCTTCAACAGACATCCGCTGCCGCGTTTGCCGTAGTTCAACACATCCGGCTTTTCGTGCATGTGAGCGCCTACGCCATGTCCGCATAATTCGCGGACCACTCCGTAACCCCGCTCTTCCACGTATGTCTGCACCGCGTTTCCTATATCGCCGGTGCGGTTTCCGGCGCGGGCCTGTTCAATGCCCTTGTATAACGAAGCCTTGGTGGCTTCCATCAGTTGCCTTACGGGTTCTTCCACTTGTCCCACCGCAAAGGTGTAGGCCGAATCCCCGTGGTAACCGTCTTTTTCTATCACGCAGTCCACCGAAACAATGTCGCCCTCTTTCAGTACGTTGTCGGAGGGAAATCCGTGAACTACCATTTGGTTCACCGAGATGCAAAGCGTAAAGGGAAACCCTTCGTAACCTTTGCAGGCCCGAACCCCGCCTTACGACCGTATAAAGGCTTCCGCCATCCGGTCAAG
>CAMWTX010000117.1 GCA_947177315.1 uncultured Bacteroidales bacterium
CGGCTATATCGTAGATACCCCCGGCATCAAGGAATTCGGCATGGTACGGTTCACCACCGACGAACTGTCGCGCTACTTTCCCGAAATGCAGCAAGTGATGGGCAACTGCCGATTCAACAACTGCACCCACGAACATGAACCGGGCTGCGCGGTGAAACAGGCCGTGCAGGAGGGCCTCGTCTCCCAACTGCGCTACGACAGTTACCTCCATATCCTGCATGGCGACGAAGTGCCCGAACCCGGCCTTCTGGTAAATAAAAACGACAAGAAATAACATGGAAAAGAAACAGATTTTCGGCATCGTCTTGGGCCTCCTGGTGCTGGCGGCGGTATTCTACTGGCTGTCGGATTTGGTTATCTACACGCTGGTGGCTTTTCTGATTTCCATGTTGGGAAGACCGCTCGTAAAACTGCTGCACAACCGCATAAAGATACCGGCTTCCTTAAGCAGCCTTATCGTTCTGGTGGTGATTATCGGCCTGCTGAGCTTTATCGGCTGGCTCATCTTCCCGCTCCTGGTAAAGCAGGCGCAACAGATAGCCGACATCGATTACAACGCCCTTTCCTCGCAGACCTCCCTGCTGGGCAGCGACATCATTTCCTGGCTGAACCAAAAGGGCGTGGACATTACCGAAGAGGAACTCTCGGGCTATTTTTCGCGTAGCCTGAGCGAGATATGGCAACATATCAACATCCAAAGCCTGGTGTCTTCTCTGGCAAGCAAGCTGTCTTCTCTGGCCATCGGATTGTTCTCCGTTATCTTCCTTTCGTTTTTCTTTCTGCGCGACGAACAGATGTTCAAGAAAATGCTGTTCCTGTTCGTGCCCGACCGCTTGGTGGAACGCACCGAAAAGGTCATGAAATCGGTGGAGAACCTGCTGAGCCGTTATTTCGTGGGGCTCTCGCTCGAAGTAATCTGCATGATGATTCTGCTTTCCTTCGGCCTGTGGCTCTGCGGCATCGAGAACGCGCTGCTCTATGGCTGCCTGGGCGGGTTGTTCAATGTGATTCCCTACCTGGGACCCGTTATCGGCACGGTGCTCACCTGCCTGTTCACCATCGTGAACGGCCTGCATCTGGGGCTGTCGGCAGACCTGCTCTGGTCGTTGCTCAAAGTGGTGGGCGTGTTCACCGCCAGCAACCTCATCGACAATTTTGTGCTACAGGTAACGATTTACTCCAACAGCGTCAAGGCGCATCCGCTCGAGATATTCTTCGTTATCCTGATTGCCGGCACGCTCACCGGCATCTGGGGCATGATTCTGGCCATTCCCTGCTACACGGTGCTGCGCATCTTCGCCAAGGAATTCTTTAAACACACCAAGCTGGTGCGCGAACTGACCAAGCGGATATAAGGCTTACATTTTGTTGAAAAAATAAATAACTCAAAACGTGCTTTTTATGCATCGTGAAACCTATTTTTAGGTTTCAGCATTTCGATAAAACCGAATTTCGGGATTATCTATGTAAAGCACTTTTTGACATGGCATTCTTTTCCGACCTTCCGGACTTTGTTCTGGACAAGAAACAATTCCTGCCCATCTGCCGATGGGAAACCAAAGACCGTCCGCGCGAGAAATTCCTGTCCGGCAACGCCCAAGACATGAAAGACGAGGAGCTGCTGGCCATCCTTATCGGCAGCGGAACCGAAAGTTATTCGGCCCTGGACATAGCGCGCAGAATGCTCAAATACTTTAACGGAAGCCTGCATGACCTCAGCTGCCGTTCGGCCAAGGAGCTGGCGCGCAAGTTCACCGGCATCGGACAGGCCAAGGCGGTGGGCATCCTGGCGGGCATCGAGCTTGGAAAACGGAGTCTGTCGATTCTTTCGGGAACGGAAACCAAGGTTTGCACCAGCGCGGAAGCTTTCCGGCTTCTCTGCGGCGATTTCGCCTCCTCTCCCTATGAAAAGTTCTACGCCCTGTTTCTGTCGCAATCCGGCAAGCTGCTGCGAAAAGTGCTTATCAGCGAAGGGGGGCTGGCCTCCACGATTGTCGATGCGCGGAAAATCTTCAAGTTCGCGATTGACGAGCACGCCTGCGGGCTGATCCTGGCGCACAACCATCCTTCGGGAAACCTCAAGCCCAGCCCGGAAGACATCGCCCTGACCGAAAAGATGCAAAAAGGCGCCAAACTGCTCGATTTATACCTTTTCGACCACATTATCGTTTCGGGAAACCGCTATTTCAGTTTCAGCGACGAAAACCTAGTGATAGAACCCGTCAAGAACAACGCCGCACAGAAGATGTTCGGGTGAGGCCGCCGCGCCCTGAGACAAAAAAGGGGCGAACCTGAGGTTCGCCCCTTTTTTGTCTATCCGTACCGGATTAGCGGATGATGTTCTGAATTTCGGCATCGTCGCGGAAGTTGATGAATTCAACGTCTTTCTGAGCCTGAGCCTTCAAGGCGGACTTGCCGGCCACCGCCTCACGCAAGGCCTTTGCCAAATCGGCCTTGTTGTTCTGACGGGCGGCGATAACCGCCAGGAGGTAGTGCGCGTCGGGAGTAACGGTTTCCATGCAGTTGAGCGTAGCCTTGGCTTCGTCCAGCTGACCGTTCATCAACTGTGCCAACGCCAGGTTGTAAACGCATTTTTCGCCGCTCATGGCACTTACGCCCTTGCCGTAGTTGCCGTCTTTGATTTCGAGCATACCCATGTTGAAACCCGCTTCGGCGTTGCCGGTCTTGAGCGCGTTTTCAAAGTTGGCGCGGGCGTTTTCCATATCGCCCTTGGCCATGGCCACCGCGCCCAGGTTGTTGAGCACCGCACCATCGCTGGGTTGCAGACCGAGAGCGGTTTCGAGCAAAGCCTGCGCTTCGGCATAACGGTGGTTTTCGATATACAGGGCGGCGGCGTTATTGAATCCGCGGTATTCTTCGGGATATACTTCGGTAGCCGAAAGGTAAATCTTGAGCTGGTTGTCCTTGTCTTCGGTAAGCGTGGCGGCGTAGAGAAGTTCTTCCACTTTCAAGGCCGAAGGTTCGGTAAGCGAAAGCTGGGCTATTTCTTCATCGGTCTTTTTGGGTTCGAGGAAGTTCACCTGGATTTCGGCACGACGCAAGGGAGGCAGGATATTGTCTTCGATCTGTTTGTAGATAACCGTCATGTTGCGGATTTCCTTTTCGCGGGCAGCGCGGTCGGAGTGCGAGGAAATAACGTTGATGATGGTGTTCTTTTCGGCAATGTCGGAAGCGCGCAAATCGGCGATGAACTTATCCCAGTCTTCGCCCATCGACTGCATCTGCGGTTCGATGTCCTGCTTGATGGAAGCGGGTTTTACCTTCTGCTGACGGGCCATTTTCTTAACGGCATTGTCGTAGGCGGTCTTGAAGTATTTCACCGCTGTTTTGGCACGGTTGTCGGAAAGGTTCTGGTTGCGGCTTTCTTCGCCTTCGGGAGAAGCCCAGGCCTTGATATCAACCGACTTCATCGCCATGCCGGTGTTGAACAAGCTGTCCAAAGCCTTGATGGCGGCCTTGGCTTCGGCTTTCTTGTTCAAGGCGAAGTTCCAGTTGAGGTTGTAGGTATCCACCAAGTAGTAAATATACGCCAGGTGGGGAATAACGGTTTCCTTTTCGTATTTGTCGGGAACGATGGCGGATTTGGCGCCTTCCTTGTCGATGCGGGTGGAGGTAATCATCATGCCTTCCGCCATCTGACGGTCGCCCAGCTTGAGGTTCTTGGCCAGCTGCATGGCGGCCGCGGCATCAGCCACGTTCTGTCCGGCGGCGCTCTTTTCGGGGAAACCCACGGGGTTCACTACCAAACGGCTCTGTTCCATCTGGGGAACGAAAGCCACTTCATCGCTATAGGTGAATTTTCCTCCGGTCTTGTTGTTGATGACCGTTCCCTGACCTTGGGTCTTGACACCGCGCAGCGTGAAAGGCTTCAGATCCTGCTGGCCTCCTTCATACACGATGGAGGGCTGGAAAACAACCACGGCCTTATTCCAGAAATACTTGCCGGGAATGGTTCCGGTAATTTCAACCTTTACCTTGTCGCCGTGCATTTCAAGCGGGTTGGGCTTTACTTCATACTTGACGGTGGCATGCTTCTTGGCCATGTTCTTGAGGCTCTCGCAGGATGAGAACAAAACACCCAAACCGAGAACCAACGAAATACTGAGGAATTGTATTTTCTTCATTGCTTCTGTATTTTTTCTTTGATAACGAGCCCGTTCTGTTCAAGCGGGCGACCCGGCGGCACACACCGCCGAATCAAAGGGCGAATATAACACTTTTTCTCGGAATCCTACTTGAAAACTTTACGCCGTTTAGCCATATACGCCTGCAAGACGGGCACAAAGCCCTGTTCCACGTCGGCTTCCGCCAGATCTATCCGGTATTGGTTGCAACGGTTCACGAGCTCCTGCCGGAAAGCGGCGTATTTCTGCGCGTACGCCTGGCGGTACTGCGCCGGGCTGAGCTTGATTTCCTTGCCGCTCTCCATATCCACCATGCAGTAGCGTTTTTCGGGAAAGGCCAGGGAGGCTTCCTTGCCGTGGTGGGTAACATGGAACAGAAGCACCTCGTTGTTGCGGTATTTGAGGTGCTGCAAGGCCCCGTAAAGTGCCTCGGGATCGGATTCCCCCTCGAACATGTCCGAAAAAATCACCACCAGCGAGCGTTTATGAATTCTTTCCGCCGCCAGATGCAAGGTTTCGGCCATGTCCGAACCCACTTGGAGAACCGGTTTGCCAAGCGACTGGCGCAGGCGGGATTCCAATTCGGAAAGCAGGTGTTTGAGATGCGTCTGGTTCGATTTCACTTCGGTCTTGGTGTCTTCTTGCGAAGAAAAGAAATGCAGGCCCACCGCATCGCGCTGCCTGACCAGCATCGTGGCCAGCACCGCCGCCGAACAGAGCGAGAAACCCAATTTGTGGAGCGTCTTTTCTTTGGCGTCGGACTCGGGAAAATACATCGAAGAAGAAGTATCCACAAAGATATGACACCTCAGGTTGGTTTCTTCCTGGTATTTCTTTACATACAGGCGGTCTGTGCGCCCGTAGAGCTTCCAATCCACATGCCGCACCGATTCGCCCCGGTTGTATTGGCGATGTTCGGCAAATTCCACCGAAAAACCGTGGAAGGGGCTTTTGTGCAAGCCGGTGATAAAACCCTCCACCACTTGCGAAGCCAACAGCTCCAAAGATGAAAACGGCTCTGTAATCTGCCTGTAGAAATCTTCTGTCATCAAAACCGGATTTCCCTTGATAAAACAAAGGTCGGTTGATAACCCATATCAAATTCCCAACCCAACCTTACCTGCGGACGGAGAACCGACCGTAGGACTACAGCATGACGTCGAT
>CAMWTX010000118.1 GCA_947177315.1 uncultured Bacteroidales bacterium
ACATAATGGTGTGTTCGTAATTCCGCAATCCCTTGATCTTTTCGGTAAGGGCGTTGGGATCCATGTTCATGATTTCCGCATTGGAAAGTTCCCAGGTCATCGGGTTTTCAGGGCCGTAGAACGAATAGGCGAGCAGGCGGCGCCAGTTGTCGCGTTGCGTTTTCTTGGCATCCATGCGTTGTTTGAGCAAGTCGGCGGCCAGATTGGCGTAACGTTCGGGATTGGCGGTTACCGAGCTGAGCAGGTGTTCAAAGAGTTCCACCGAGGCTTCGAAGTTCTTGTCGATACCCGTAAGGGTTACGTAAACGCGGTCGGAACCGGCCACGGCATTGTAGTTGGCGGCCAGTTTGTAGAATTCGTTCTGAAGTTCTTCCGCCGAAAATTTGTCGGTGCCCAGATAGGGGAGGTATTCAAAGGCCAGATCCAGTTCCTTATCGTTGAACGAACCCATTTCATAAACATAGTAGAGCGAGAAGAGGGGGTCGCTGTCGTTGTGCTTGTAGAGCAAGGGCAAGCGGTCTTTGAAGCTGCCCACGGTAAGGTCTTTTTTGAAGTCGGGGAAAGACGGTTCAATGGCCGTTACCTGCAAAGCCTGGATGTCCTTGAGGTATTGGCTGGCCGTGTCGCGGTTGATCGAAAGCGGGGTGATCTGCGGTTTTTCGATGCGCGGATAGGAGGGGGCGCCTTCGAGTTTATAGATGATGGCGTAGTAATTCAGGTATTTGTTGGCGAAATCGACGATATCCTGTTTGGTGACCCTTGCCATCTTGTCGATGCTGTTCACCACATCGGCCCATTCTTCATGGTTGTTGAAGGCCGTCATCATCTGCATGGCGCGGTTGCGGTTGTCGCGGAGAGCCTTGTATTGGTCCACCGTGTAGTTATCCACAATGGCCTTGAGCATTTCTTCCGAGAATTCGCCGTTCTTGAGGCGTTCGATCTGGGCGAGCATGAGGTCTTTCACTTCGTCCAGGCTCTGGCCTTGGCGCGGCATGCCGTAAGCCACCAACATGCCGTAGTCGGCCAGGCTTTCGTAGAAAGCCTGGGAATACATCACCTGTTGCTGTTGGTTCAGGTTCACGTCGAACAGACCAGTCTTGCCGTTGGTAAGGATATTGCTTACCAGTTCGGCCACATGCACTTCCGGGTTGCGCGGCGAGGGCAGACGGTAGGCGAAAGCCACGCAGGCAGGATCCTGGCCGATTACCGTGTCGGCGATGTTCTGCGTCATTTCCGGTTCTTCCTCATACTTGAATTCGGGAACATCCTTGCGTTCCATCTTGCCGAAATAGCGGTCGATGATGGCGATGGTCTTGTCGGGATTGAGGTCGCCCACCATCACTACCGCCATATTGTTGGGCACGTAGTAGGCGTCGAAGAATTTCTTGATGTTGACAATCGAAGGATTCTTAAGCTGTTCGGGCGTTCCGATAACGGTTTGCGTGCCGTAGGGATGGTGGGGGAAAAGCATCGTGAACGCTTTTTCCCACAGTTGGCGCATGTCGCTGGCCTTGCCCATGTTGTATTCTTCATATACCGTTTCCAGTTCGGTGTGGAAAAGACGGATAATGGGGTTCATGAAGCGGTCGGCCTGGATTTTGGCCCAGTTTTCGATCTGGTTGGAGGGAATGTCTTCCACGTATGCCGTGATGTCGTTGCTGGTAAAGGCGTTGGTTCCCTGCGAACCGATGGCGGCCATCAACTTGTCGTATTCATTGGGAATGGCATATCGGGCGGCGATCTGCGAAACGCTGTCTATCTGGCGGTAGATGGCGGCGCGTTGGGCTTCGTCTGTGGTCTGACGGTAGGTTTCGAACAATTGTTCGATTTGGTCCAGATACACTTTTTCAGCCTCGTAGTTCACGCTTCCGAAAGATTCGGTACCCTTGAACATAAGGTGTTCGAAGTAGTGCGCCAAGCCTGTGGTTTCGGCAGGGTCGTTCTTACCGCCGGCGTTCACGGCCACGATGGTCTGCAGGCGCGGCGCGTCTTTGTTGACCGACAGATACACCTTCAAACCGTTGTCTAAGGTGTAGATACGGGTTTTCATGGGATCGTTGGGAACGGTCTCATATTTGTACTTGCCCTGACAGGAAGCGAGCAACATGGCTGCCGGCAGGACCAACAGGCCCAGAAGGCGGAAAATGTGTTTTTTCATTTTGTTAAAAATGTTTTTGTTTATGCCTCAGGGTGAAAACCACCCCTTAAAGAGCGCACGAATTTACAATTTTTTTCGGTTTTAATTGCCTCGGCCTCCACCTCCGCCTCCGCCCAATCGGGAGGATTCATCCGAACTTTCCAGATGCCGCGGCCCTCTGCCGTTCATATTGTTGCCAAAACGCCACGAGAGCGAGATACGACCGGCATATTTCTCCCAATGGTAGTTCCAGTAATTCACGGTATTGCCTTCGGCGGTGGGATAGACCGCTTTTCCGCCATAGGCAGACAGATCCACATCGAAGGATGCCGAAAGTCTGAGCGTCTTTTCGAGGAAGAAGGCTTTGAGCCCCAGCCCCAGCCCGTGGCGTCCGTTCCGTTTGGTAAAATTGCTTCTGGAGGGGAAAGAACCGTAACCGTAGGCCGAAAGGGTAAGGTAGGAGGTGGCATCTACCTCGGTGTTGAGCCAGTAACCGGCGTTGAAGCTGCGGTTGGTGCGCATCTTGCCCTCATAGAGGATGCTTGAGTTTCCGTAACTGCCGTTGAGGAATACATTGAGCCGCCATATCTTGAAAAATGTCAGCTGGGTGGAAAGGTCAAGCCCTACGAAATCGCCCTTTCCGGCATTGACGGGCTGCGAGTAGATAAGGTAGCGGTTTCCCTCTTTTATATAGGTGTCGAGGCTGCCGGTGGTGCCGTCGGTATGGATATAGTTTACGGTGGCGAAAAACTTGTAGTTGAACGAATAGGTAAGGCTCAGGTTATGCGAGTATTCGGGCTGGAGGCGGGGATTGCCGCATTGGTATTGCCCCGCGCCCCCGTCCAGCACAAACGGATTGAGCAGGGAATAGTCGGGCCGGGAAAGCCGGTAACGGTACGAAAGGCTCAATTGGTTCTTGTTGCCGATAGGCTGGCTGATGGTGATGTTGGGGAAGGGGCGTATGTATTGGTTCGTGTTGAGGGAATCCATCGACTTGCTGATGCCTTCGGTATAGGTGTATTCGGCGCGGATGCCCACCTGCAGCGCGGTCTTGGTCTTGAAGGTGTGGTTCAGCATGATATAGGCCGCGCCGATAAGCTCGTGGTAGAGATAATGGTCGCGGAGGTTCCGGAGCGAAGTGTCGGCACGGTAAAAATCCGCGGATTCCTGCCGCAGACGGCTGTTGTTGTCCACATAGCTGAACTTGATGCCCGCCTCGAGGCGCGTCTGCATATTGAAAGGATGCTCGTAATCCAGTTTGAGACTGTAGATGTTCGATTTGAAAGGTTGAAAAAGCTTGGTGTCCGTGCCTTGCAGGGGCGTTTGGGAAAAAGCCCCGGAGTATTCCACCGCGCTCCGGTAATCGATGTTCTGGAGACTGTGGTCATATTCGAGGTTCAGGCTCAGTTTGCGGTCATACACGGTGTCGAACTTATGTTCGTAGTTGAAATTCACGGTATGGCTGGCGTATTTCCAAGCCGTGCGGGTATCTTGGTTCAACAGGCCGGAAATGGAGTCGGGAAGGTGTACATGGTCAGGATAGAACGCTTCGCGGTTGATTCTCGGGCCGCCGCCGTTTCCGCTGTAGCCGCTGTAGGCAAGACTCATTACGTCTCTTTTGGAAAGATAGGCATCGATGCCGCCCTTGCCGTAGAAGCCGAAGTAATTGTTTTTTTCGTTGCCTTGGAGGGTTCCCCGCCGGCTGCCGTCGGCGTATTGGGTATAGGATTCGTGGTGGCTTTTGTTTCCGCCCCCATACACGCTACCGTTGGCGTAGAGGGTAAAATGCTTGTGGCGGTAGTTGAGGTCAAGCCCGCCGTTTCCGCCAAAGGTGTTGGAATAGCGTATTCCACCGTTCAGCGAACCGGAAAATCCGCTTGTCATCAGGCGGTTGGTCTTGAAGTTGATGATACCGCCCGTGCCTTCGGCATCGTATTTGGAAGATGGGTTGGTCATGACCTCGATTTTGTCGATGGTGTTGGCCGGCATGCCGCGCAGGTAGTTGGCCAGGCTCTGCCCGTCGAGGCGGGTGGGGCGGTCATCCACGGTGATGAGTACGCCGCTTCTGCCGTTGAGCGAGATATTGTCGTCTTTGTCGATGGTTACGCCGGGAAACTTCTTGAGCATCTCAAAGGCGTTGTCGGCCTGGGTTACGAGGCTTTGCGAAACGTTCATCGTGATTTTGCCGGCTTCCATCTCCATCATCGGGCGTTTGGCGCGGATCACCACCTTGTCTAACTGCACCGAGGCCGAAGTCATTTCTATCGTGCCCAGCTGGATGTCCCGATGGGCGGCATCGATACTGAAAACGGGCGAGTTGCTGCGGTGGTAGCCCAATACCGCCACCTGCACGAAATAAGTGCCGGCGGGAATCTTCCTGAACTGAAAATAGCCGCTGTCGGAAGAGGCCGTGCCCATTACCTGCGTGCTGTCGGAGGCCTTTACCAACACCACGTTGGCAAAAGGAATCCCCGATGCGCTTTCCTTGTCGTGCACGCGCCCCGCAATGTTTCCCGTCTGGGCGAATACCTGCTGGAAACTGCCGGCGGCCAGCCCCGTTACGAGCAACCACCGGCATATAACCAAAATAACCTTTTTCATGACGCACAAAAATATTAATAAAGTTTAAGAAATCCAAGAAACAAGTTTGGATGCTTATGCATATTGTTCCAGTTCCTTGAAATCTATGCCCAACAGCTTCATGCGGGAAACGAAGGCCGGAACGCTTTTGAGAAAATCCTCGCGCATCAGTCCTGCGGCTTTCTGCCGGCTTTCCTCGCTGATCAAAAAGCCTATGCCCCGCTTGCTGTAAATGATGCCGTGGCGTTCCAAGTGTTCGTAGGCGCGCATCACCGTATTGGGGTTCACCATCAGCGTGGCGCCGAACTCCCGCACGGAGGGAATCCGGTCTTCGGGCTTGTATTCTTCCTGCAATATCTTTTCGCACACATATTCGGCTATCTGCTCGAATATGGCTTTATCGGATCTGAATTCCATGTTGCGTCGGTTTTAGAACTGTTGGCGTCTGATCTGGAAGAAGCCCCATATCCAAAGACCTATCGGCAACACAATGGAAACGAATATACTGGATATAAGGGCAAGGCGGTTGACGGCGGGTTCATCGAGGTGCATCCAAATGGCATGGTGGTTGAA
>CAMWTX010000119.1 GCA_947177315.1 uncultured Bacteroidales bacterium
ATACCGGGGCTTCCTTGGCTTCGAGCGGATTGGCGTTTACGGACATGTTCTTGTCGGTTTCCCAACCCAGCGGCACACGTACCAGCGCGGAACGGTTGCGGTCGCCCCAGCAGATGTTGGTGGGCGCTTCCTGGTGCGGAACCAAACGGAAATACGACATGGGGTTGGTGTTGCCGAAAGCCGTCAGGGAGGCGGCGCAGTCGAGATAACCGGCAATGGCGCGCTTGGCGGTGTCGGAGAGCTTGCGGTTGGCGTCGAGCATCTGGTTCACGCCGTCTTTCATAATGGCGGTGTGGATATGCATGCCGCTGCCGGCCTTGCCCACGGTGATTTTGGGCGAGAAAGTAACCAAAAGCCCGTGCTGGTAGGCCATGGTACGCAGAATCCACTGGCCGATAATCAACTGGTCGGCGGCATCTTCGAGCGGACAGGGCAGAAATTCGATTTCGTTCTGTTCGTAGTTCTTGCCGTCCATGCTGAAATTGCCCACTTCGGAATGTCCGTACTTGATACGGCATCCGCAGGAGGCCATGGCCAACATGGCTTCCTTACGGAAAGATTCGAACTTGGTGTAAGGCGAGGATTCGTGGTAGCCGCGTTGGTCGTCGGCCTTGAAAAGCTCGTCTTCGGGGCCGATCACGTAATATTCCAACTCACCCATGCAATAGAACTCGAAACCGGTCTTTTCCTGCATCACTTCTCCGGCGCGGCGCATCACGTAGGCGGGGTCGCTTTCAAAGGGATTGCCGTCTTTGTCGTAATACGAGCAGAGGATATCCACCGTGGGGATTTCGGCAAAAGGATTGAGGTAAGCCGTGCGGTAACGCGGAATCACGTACAGGTCGCTCGCGCCGGCATCCAGGTTCTTGAAAAGGCTCGAACCATCCACACGTTCGCCGCAGCTCAAAACGGTCTTGAGGTAATCCAGGTCGTTTACCACAAAATTGAGGGTCTTTAAACGTCCGTCTCCCGCCACGTAGCGAAAATTGACCATCTCGATCTGATTTTCTTCCACATAACGGAGAATGTCTTCCTTGGTGAACTCGCAAGCGGGTTTCTGAAGAAACTGCACCATGGGGTGCGGATTCATGGCAATGCTCATATCTGTAGTTTTTTTTGTTTTCCAAACGGATAAAATGGCGACAAATTTAGTGTTTATTTTGGATTAAAGGCAATTTGCCTAACTTTGCCGATATGAACACGAAACATCTCTTATCCGTTGTGAGGACCGGCATGGCTTTGTCAGCCCTCATTCTAGGCCTTTACGCCTGCAAGCCAACCTTTCATGAACCGGCCAACCGCCTTACCGCCGACAAAATCATTGCCGATTACGTAGCCAAGGAGTTCAAGGGCGCTCCCTGCACGCTCTACCTCTACACCGACACGAACAGCAGCCATCTGTCGCTATCCGACGATGACCGCCAGTTTGAAAGCGGGCGTGCCTACGTTTATTTTATCGATGAAGAACCCGCCTCGCCCTGGCCGCATCCCTGCCGTTCGGTATGGATTGACCGCAACAACGGCTCTTTTACGGTACAGCGCGGCGAAAGCCCCTTGCGTGGTTCCGAAAAATGGCTGCTCATCAACAATTTCTGGAACGAAGCTCCGCGCATGGGCAGCAGCGACTGCATTCTGTTGGGGCATCCCGACTATGTGGTGCAGCCTTGCTTCTACTACCAGTTCGACGGCGACAACCTTTCGGTGGAACACCAATGCTTGGAAATGTCTTCTTCCTCGGTGGAACTCTCCATCCACATCGACCAATCGGACCGGAACCTCCGTATCGTGGCGCAGGATCCCGACTCAACGGGCATGGGTTCCGTCTGCCTGAAGAATTACGGCTTCAGGTTTCATCTCGACAGCCTCTACGTGCCCGTTGACAGCGTGAACACCCGCCGCCTTGAACAGATTCCCGTGCATTACCGGGTATCGGCGGATCAAAAGGTGATTGCCAAAAGTTTTGTGCTGCCCACCAAGGGAAGCGGAAAAATAGACCTCTAATCGTACCCAAGGATTATGAAAAAGATATGGATACTGGCGGTTGCGGCATTGCTTGCCGCCTGCAAATTCGATACGCCCACCCTGCCCGGTTCGGGCGGAAAGACCTGCGAGGTCATCGTGGTAACGCCCAAAAGCCACTGGGACGGATATATCGGCAAATCCATCCGCGCCTTTTTGGGCAACGTCCAGCCGGGATTGAACCAACCCGAGCCGTATTTCGACCTGGTGAATATCCTGCCGCAGCAGTTCAACGAGAGTGAAATGTTCAGGCATCACCGCAACGTGGTGATTGTGGAAGTGAATCCCGAAGCGAAACCTGCATTTGAATTAGTGCAGGAGGCCTGGGCTTATCCTCAGATTGTGGCGAAATTCAGCGTTCCCGACCAACAGGCTTTCGACAGCCTGTTCGACCTCAAGAAAGAAAAGCTGATGGCCGCCCTCTATACCAAGGAATACCAACGGATACAGAAAGTGTTCAAGGCCGGGCACGCGGTCAATGTAAGCGAACGTCTGCAGAAGATGTACGGCTTTGACCTTGTTTTTCCCGACGGCTTTGATTTTTCCGCCGCCGACAAGGATTTTGGCTGGATCCGCAAGGAAAGCAAGGATTTCGGGCAAGGGCTGGTGTTTTCGATCATGCCCTACAAGAATCAAAACCAGTTTGAACCTGAAAACATCATTTCGGCACGAAACCAGATGTGCAGCCGGATTCCCGGCCCTGCCGAGGGTTCGTACATGAGCACCGAAACCGCCGAACCCGAATACGCTCCGATAAGCCGCCCCATCGACCTGAACGGTTTTTATGCCGTGGAAACGCGCGGCCTGTGGCGGCTCGAAGGCGACTTTATGGGCGGACCTTTCGTCAACTACCTGATTGCGGACACGGCCAACGCCCGCCTGATTATGCTGGATGCCTACCTGTACTCGCCGCGCAAGCCCAAACGCGACCTGCTGATGCAGCTGGAAGGCATTGCCCGCAGTTTTCATACCGTCAAGCCAACAGACACGATTCAATAAACAACCTATACCATGCTTATCATCGGCATTACCGGAACGCTCGGCGCAGGCAAAGGCACCGTGGTGGAATACCTGCGCAACAAACGCCGTTTCGCCTATTTCTCGGTACGGGATTTCCTTCGGGAAGAAGTACACCAAAGAGGCCTGGAAGCCAACCGCGACACGCTCACTTCGGTGGCCAACGACCTGCGCGCCCAACATTCGCCTTCCTATATCGTGGATGAGCTCTACCGCCGCGCCGCGCAGTCGGGTTCAAACGCCATTATCGAAAGCATCCGTGCCGTGGGCGAAGTGGAAGCCCTCCGCAAAAAAGGCGGCTTCATGCTTTGGGCGGTGGATGCCGACGCCAAGACCCGCTATGAACGTATCCGTC
The DNA here is from genome assembly GCA_947177315.1 of uncultured Bacteroidales bacterium. Lineage (GTDB taxonomy): Bacteria > Bacteroidota > Bacteroidia > Bacteroidales > P3 > Pullibacteroides. The sequence continues at coordinate 3,392 of CAMWTX010000119.1, forward strand.
TGCGGGGCAGCGAAACCGACCATATCGACTACGACACCTTTCTGGACAACGAAAAACGGGAACTCGACAACACCGACCCCAACAAGCAGAACCTCAAGGCCTGCATGGCCATGGCGGACGCCACGCTGCGCAACGACGGCAACATCGAGGAACTGCACAAGAAAATCGATGAGATCCTTTCCCGTTTCATGCCCCAGGAGGAAGAGGAACACCGCCGCCCTTCGTGGGATGAATATTTTATGGATCTCTGCCACAGCGTGGCCCTGCGCGCCACCTGCAACCGGGGCCGGAGCGGCTGCGTTATCGTAAAGGACAAGCAGATACTGGTTACCGGCTATGTGGGGTCGCCCTCCCACCTGCCCCATTGCGACGAAGTGGGGCATCTTTTCCGCAAGACCCTGCACGAAGACGGCAGCGTGAGCACCCATTGCGTGCGCACCGTACATGCCGAACAGAACGCCATCTGCCAGGCCGCCCGCCGGGGCGTGGCACTGGAAGGCAGCACGCTCTATTGCACCATGACGCCCTGCCGCACCTGCGCCATGCTGATCATCAACTGCGGCATCAGGAAAGTGGTGGCCGACTACAAATACCACGCAGGCGCGGAATCGGAAGAGATGTTCGAGAAAGCCGGCGTGGAACTGCAATACATCCACAACGAGGTATTGCAATACAATAATCAGAAGCAAGAAAAAAGCGAATAAGCCGCTTACCGGCCCGTATCAACGCCCGTATTGCGCCCGGTATTCCTTGGGTGTGATACCGGCGTTTTTCTTGAAATATTTGGTAAAGAAAGAGGCATCGGCGAAATTGAGGGAATCCGCCACCTCGCGTATCGATTTGGAACTTATCCGGAGCATCTTTCCGGCTTCTTTGGTTACATATTCGTCTATCCAGCGGTTGGCCGTCCTGCCGGAAACCGATTTGACCACCACGCCCAGGTATTTGGGGCTCACATAGAGTTTGTCGGCATAGAAGGCCACGCTGCGCGAAGTTCGGTAAAAACGCGCCACCAGTTGTGTAAAGCGGTAGTAGAGCTCAAAATTGCCCAAATCGGAAACGGGCTTTTCCTCCACGTGCGCCGAGGTCATCATGGCCACCTGATAAAGCATGGCATGCATGAGCGAACGCAACATCTCCGTTTTGAACGGGTGGTCGGGCAAACGGCTCGACTCGAACAGGTGCCGGTGAATCCTTACCAAAGACCGTATCTCTTCGGTATGCAGGCGTACACAGGGCTTTTTCTCCAGTTCCAGCACCAAGGGCCATAAATCGCTGTAGGCAATCAAGGCGCTTTGTATGAATTTTGGGGTGAAGCCGATACCGATGCCGTCGCTTTGGGGCATGATTTCCGCAAAGCGCACTTCCTGGCCGGGACGGATCAGCACCAGTTCGCCCCGGACTGCCTGATAACGGTAACGGTCTATTTCGAACACGGCCCTTCCCTTGGTGCAAAGCGCCAGCAGCAACATGTCCGCCGAAAGGGATTCTTCCTGATAGGATGCGAATTGATGCAGGTTCTTCAGGATAACCGCCTCTTCGCCGATATAACCGAGGTCGTTCTTTTCCTGTTCGAAATCGAAAAGGAGTGTTTTTACCGTTCCGTCTGCTTTTACAGGCTTGTTTCTTTTCATACGGCAAATATAGCGGGTCCGTTATTTTCAACCAAATCATTTTAGGAAAAACAGACTATTTTTAGCGAAAAACAGACCTTGTTTCACCTTTGGTTTACGCCTTATTTTGCATTTCTCGAAAATCAATTGCAAACCATTGTAACAGTAAGTGTAATATGAAAAGGAAAGGCCTTTTGCAGGGGGCGGCGGGAGCGGCGATGCTCCTTCTGTG
>CAMWTX010000120.1 GCA_947177315.1 uncultured Bacteroidales bacterium
GTTACAGTACAATATTCCGTTGATTCCCATTGTGCATGGCACAAAGCAAATATACAAAAAATATCGATACATTTTATATTTCAATAAATTACCACATTTACACAATACTCACGATACTTCTATTCCGATTATGCCCCTTGCTTCTATCTCACTATTGACCGAAAAGCTGTATTTATTAACATAAAGTTACTTTTCCCGATAGAAATTCCTTGCGCAGCGGTTCGGGGAATCGTTCCTTTTCAAGGCACGTTTTTACGCCACGGCAGAGTTCAAGCACGCATGAACTCTGCTCGTTTGGCTGAATCAAAACGTTCTATGGCGTAGCGCAACATGGTGCGCGGCATCATGCGGTAGCGCGCCTGTTCGGAGGATTTGCGCCTTTGGCTCAGGTAGCGTATCTCTTCGTCTTGCGACACTCTTTTGCCTGCCTCGCGGAGCATCCAGCCCGTGGCTTTCTGTATCAGGTCGTGCGGATGTTGCAGCAAGAGGTCGGCAATGGCATAGACCGGCTTGGTGTCGCCGGCCTTGATGAACGCAAAAGTGGAAACGATGGCTATCCGCTGCGTCCAAAGATGGGTGCTCTTGGCGTATTCCTTGAGGATTTTCCAATCCTTGCGGCGCAAGAGGAACGCGCCTACCACCTGCGGCGCACTCAAATCCACCAGATCCCAGTTGTTGATATAGGCGGCGTGTTCCATATAGAAATGATAGATGGATTGCGCCTGCGCGTCGTCGGCCTTTTCCATCTGCTGCACCAAAACCAGCAAGGCCAACAGGCGGCATTCGTGGTAGGCATCGCACATGAGGCCTTCCAGCACCGCACCGCCGTCTTCTTCCAAGGCTTTGCGGTATTGCTTGGCCAAGGCTCTTGTCTGCGGCACGGTAAGGCCGTAAAACAAATCGCCCTCGCCGTATTCGCCTTTGCCAGTCTTGAAAAAAGACTGCAGGACTCGCTTTTTTTCTTCTCCGTTCTGCGCCGCAAGACGGGTGAACTCATCGCGTATCCGTTGCGCCAATATCGCCGAAGCATCTTTTGCTTTCATGCCGCTTTCTTTCGTTTTCATACACAAATGTAGAAATAACTTGCATACGCCGTTCCGATTGTTTTGGCCGAACACAGCCAAAAATACATAAAACCCTGCCGTTTTGTCTGCGTTTTGATACTCATAAACGCCTGATTCTGACAAAATTTCATGTAAAATATTTCGGCAAAGTTTTTGTTGGGGTGTTTGCTGCCGTCGCTCCGGAGGGAGTTCACAACGGCATCACACAAAAAAAAAATTGAAACCATGACCTTAAACAACTTTACCATCAAAGCGCAGGAAGCCATTCAGAAAGCGGTCGAACTGGCCGCCGGCAACCGCAATCAGGCCGTGGATGACCTTCACCTGTTGAAAGGCCTCCTTTTGGCCGATGAACATGTTTTGCCTTTCCTGTTCAAGAAAGCCGGCGCCGATCCGGTGCTTATAAACCGCGATCTGGATGCCAAAATCGAAAGCCTGCCCAAAGTGAGCGGCACCGCCTCCCCTTACCTGACGCCCAACGCGGAGCAATGCCTGCTCAAAGCGCAGAACCTGCTCAAAGAATTCCAAGACGAATATGTAACCATCGAAGTGATTCTGCTCGCCCTCCTGGAACAGAACTCGCAGGCGGCGCAGATTCTCAGGAACGCCGGTGTCAACACCGCCGAAATCAAAGCCGCCGTAAAGGAAATGCGCAAAGGCTCGGCCGCCAGGGATTCCAATGCCGAAAGCACTTACCAGGCTTTGGAAAAATATGCCCGCAACCTCAACGACATGGCGCGTAACGGCAAACTCGACCCCGTTATCGGGCGCGACGAGGAGATACGGCGCGTATTGCAGATTCTGAGCCGCCGCACCAAGAACAATCCGCTTTTAATCGGCGAGCCCGGCGTGGGAAAAACCGCCATTGCCGAAGGTTTGGCGCAACGTATCGTAAGCGGCGACGTTTCGGAAGGCTTGAAAAGCAAACAGATTTTTTCGCTCGACATGGGTGCCTTGATTGCCGGCGCCAAGTACAAGGGCGAGTTTGAGGAACGTTTGAAAAGCGTGGTCAAGGAAGTAATCCAGGCCGAAGGGGAAATCATTCTCTTCATCGACGAAATCCACACCCTGGTAGGAGCCGGCGGCGGGGAAGGCGCGATGGATGCGGCCAATATCCTCAAGCCTGCGCTGGCTCGGGGCGAACTGCGCGCCATCGGCGCCACCACCTTGGGCGAATACCAGAAGTATTTTGAAAAAGACAAGGCTTTGGAACGCCGCTTCCAGACAGTCTATGTAGGCGAACCCAACGTGGAAGACAGCATTTCGATTCTGCGCGGTCTCAAGGAACGCTACGAAACCCACCATCATGTGCGTATCAAGGACGAAGCCCTGATTGCCGCCGTGGAACTTTCGCACCGTTATATCGCCGACCGTTTCCTACCCGACAAAGCCATCGACCTGGTGGATGAAGCCGCCGCCAAACTGCGGCTGGAAATCGATTCGGTTCCCGAAAAATTAGACGAAGCCGAACGCAAGATCCGTCAGTTGGAAATCGAACGGGAGGCCATCAAACGCGAGAACGACCCTGCCAAGCTGCAGGCGCTCAAAGAGGAGATCGCCAACCTTTCGGTGGAACGCGACAGCATGAAAGCCAAATGGAAAGCCGAAAAGGAAACCGTTGACGGAATCCAGAGCCAACTGGATGCGATCGAGAGCTACAAGTTCGAAGCCCAACAGGCCGAACGCCTAGGCAATTACGAGAAAGTGGCGGAGCTGCGCTATGGCCGTATCAAGGAAGCCGAAAAGAAGGTGGAGGAACTCAAGGCCAGGCTGCAGGAAGAACAGAAAGAGGGTTCGATGATCAAGGAAGAAGTGGGCAGCGAGGAAATAGCCGATGTGGTTTCGCGCTGGACGGGCATTCCGCTGAGCCGCATGTTGCAAAGCGAACGCGAAAAACTGCTGCATATCGAAGACGAACTGCACCGCCGCGTGGTGGGGCAAGACGAGGCCATCCAAGCCATTTCCGACGCTATCCGCCGTAGCCGCGCAGGGCTTGGCGACGAAAACCGCCCTATCGGTTCGTTCATCTTTCTCGGCACAACGGGCGTGGGCAAGACCGAATTGGCCAAAGCCCTGGCGGATTACCTGTTCAACGACGAAAAGGCGATGGTTCGCATCGACATGTCGGAATATCAGGAAAAACACACCGTTTCGCGCCTGGTGGGCGCTCCTCCGGGATATGTAGGTTATGAAGAAAGCGGCCAGCTTACCGAAGCCGTGCGCCGCCGCCCCTACTCGGTGGTATTGCTCGACGAAATAGAAAAGGCGCACCCGGATGTGTTCAACATCCTCCTGCAGGTGCTCGACGACGGACGGCTCACCGACAACAAAGGCCGCGTGGCGGATTTCAAGAACACCATCGTCATCATGACTTCCAACCTCGGGGCAGGCTATATACAGCAGGCTTTCGAAGATATGAAGCCGGGCGAGGAAGAACAGGCCTACCAGAAAAGCAAGGTTCAGGTAATGGACGAACTGCGCCGCAGCATGCGCCCCGAATTTCTCAACCGCGTGGATGAAACCATCGTGTTCAAGCCTTTGGACAGAAGCCAGATTCTCGACATCGTGAAACTGCAGATGAAGCAGGTAAGGGCGATGATGAAGAAAAACGGCTATGAACTGGAGGTGAACGAGGAAGTCTATAACGACATTGCCCGCCAGGCCTACGACCCGCAGTATGGAGCGCGCCCCATCAAACGCTTTGTGCAGCAGAACATCGTGAACGAGCTCTCCAAGACCATCCTTGCCGGCAAGGTGCACAAGGAAACGCCGGTCTGCCTGGATGTGTTCGAGGGCAAATACGTGCTCTACAACAAAAAAGACAAATAATAAGGCCTTCTCCCTGTTTACGGGGTATCCGCCGCAAGACGGGTGCCCCGTTTTTTTGTTATATTTGGGGTGTTGTTCGTATGGATAGCTATGCGGCGGAATTTCTTTTGTTACGTATCTTTGGTTTTGACAGGTGTTTTGCTCACGGCAAGATGCCTTTCCACGTCTGCACAGGCGCAGGAGGTGTTGCCCGTTTTTACGCTCGACCCGGTGGAGATTCACGGCAGGCCGCTTTCGGACGAAGAAAAACGCGCCTTTCTGCGCATGGTCTATAACGTGCGCCGCACCTACCCTTACGCGGTACTGGCCAAGGAACGCATGGACCATTACAACGCCATGAAAGCGGAGGTTTCCAAAAAGAAAGAACAGCGCAAATACCTGCGCGAAGAAGAAGCCGCCATCAAGCGCGATTTCATGGAAGACCTCAAGAACATGACCCGCAGCCAGGGGGCTATCCTCATCAAGCTGCTGGCACGGCAAACCGATACCACTGCCTATTTCCTGCTCAAGGATTTCAGGGGAAACGCCCGTGCCATAGCCTACCAAAGCATGGCGCGGCTGTGGGGCTACAACCTCAAGGAAAACTACCGACCCCAGGACCGGGACAGGGATATCGAAGCCATTGTGCAAATGATAGAGCAAGGCAGGCTTACCACCATCGAACCCAATAAGACACCGGCCCTGCATAAAAAGACCCGCCGTTAAAACCGACTTACATGGCAAGAGAGAGCTCGTTTATCGATTATGTATGCCGCCACATCCACCGTTTTGACCTGCGGCAAACCAACCTGCAGGTTGTGTTGCCTACTTTGCGTCTGGGGCGTGTGCTGAGCCGCCGGCTCACCGCCCTGGCCCAAGAGGAGAACCGGCTTCCGTGCTGGATGCCCGGATTCGTTACCATAGACCGGCTTGTATCTTCCTTTTCGGGGCTGGGCAAAGCCGAACCCGTGGAACTGCTGGCCTTGCTGTATCTTTCCTATACCGAAACCTGCGCCGAAGAGAACACCCAAGCCCGTCCGCTCGACCGCTTTTGGGAATGGGGGCGGATGTTGATTTCCGACTTCAACCAAATCGACAACCAGTTCGCTCCCGCCAAAGACATACTCCAATACATGGCGGAAGAAAAACGCATCGGCAGCTGGCATCTCGACTTGGGTTCTTCGCAAGGCCAACTGCAAGGCGCCTACCTGGCCTTTTACAACCTGCTCTGGCCGCTTTACCAAAAATTTCATCAGAAACTGCAGGCCGAAAACCTTGCCTACACGGGCTTTGCCGGGCGCACCGCCTGCGAAAGGCTGCCGCAACTCCTGCAGGAAAACGCCCTGC
>CAMWTX010000121.1 GCA_947177315.1 uncultured Bacteroidales bacterium
TGCTGCATATCGCTTTCTACGCCCAGTTTGGCAAGGAAGAAGGGCGGTGCGACTTTACAGATGTGTGCAACGGCATCTGCGAGAAACTTATCCGCCGCCATCCCCATATCTTTGCCGACGTGCAGGTGCAGTCTGCCGAAGATGTCAAGAAGAACTGGGAAGAAATCAAGCTCACGGAAGGCAAGAAACATTCGGTATTGAGCGGCGTTCCCAAATCTTTGCCCGCCATGATCAAGGCCTTCCGGATTCAGGACAAGGCGCGGGGTGTGGGCTTCGATTGGGAAAACGGCGAACAGGTATGGGAAAAGGTGGGCGAGGAACTGGGCGAATTACGGGATGAGGTAATGAAATCGCAGGAACTGGAATCCCGCCAAGCCGATGCCGATACTTTGGCGGCGCAGAAAGAAAAGACCTTGAGCGAGTTGGGCGATGTCTTTTTCGCGCTCATCAACTACGCCCGTTTTATCGGCCTCAATCCCGAAGATGCGCTGGAACACACCAACCGCAAGTTTATCCGCCGCTTCACCTACATGGAAGAACAGACCATACAAAAAGGCAAATCCCTGCACGATATGAGCCTGCAGGAAATGGATAGGTATTGGGAGGAAGCTAAGAGGATTTTGGAGAAATAGGGTAGCCCCATTCTCTCAGGCTTATTGCCGCATCTTTTTCTTTAGTACAGAAATGGAATAAACCCCTTTCTTTTTCCGATGCAACATAGCATGGCAATTAGGGCAAACGGGGCGAAGGTCATCTACTGCAACCTCTTTTTCTCCACCTAAATCGGATAAAGGCTTCAAATGGTGTATATGGATGAAGTTTTTTCCTATTTCGCCATAAGTTTCGTAAAAATCAAAACCGCATACAGCACATTTATAACCATACTTTTCTATACACCTTTTACGGTTCTTTGGATTCCGTTCATAATGGTTCAGTTTCACTGTTTTCTTCCCACCTTCCATTACAACTAACTCTGTATTGTCTTGGTCTGTATAAGTATCGCTTCCCTTAATGTTTCCTTCCTCATAGTTGGCTATATACTTTTCAATCTTTTTACACTCACGTTGTGCTTCCTTGGTTTGTGCATAACATATGTTGCTTTGTCCAAACATACCATGTACTTCTTTCCCATTTTTAACAGGGAAAGTTCTTTCCAACTCGGATAAGCAAACACAATCATCTTCTTTTGCCTTAACAATATACCCATACTCATTACGCTTTCCGGTTTTAGATTCTTTTTCTTTTGCATACACGGTGGCATGTTTATACCAACCCACTATATATCGTCCTCCTTGTGGATTTCGTGCCACCCAAACCACAAGTACATCATCTAATTTATCTTCTTTAAAATTCTTATCTCCTGATAATTTTTTCAGGTCTATAGATTCCCATAAATAGGGTCGATTTGTGGCTCGTACATACCCATAACAATATCCTCTTATCGGGAGAAAATTATAGATTTCGTGTTTATTGTTCGCTTCATGGTTGCCTCCGCCAATAATACGATTATCACTTCCCTTGAAACCTTGATAATAAAGCATCCAACCGATATTGCAAAGTAATATTTTCATATTCTAAAATTTTTTTAACCCTTTCAAGTGTCATGGCTTTGTAAGAGTTGTTTGTAGCTATGTTTTTATGTTCTATTTAATTAGGCTGTTTCTCCGGCGCACAATTTATCTTGGCTATAAAATTATCACGGGTAGCCTCCCAATCATAATCGGATGAAAGTGCGAGGCCTAATCCATTAACTAAATTGTCCTTAAACTCATCAAGACGATCAGTATCTGTTATTTTGAAGCCTATCTTTTGCGAGTCTACACAGCCTTTTAATTGATCAAATTCAAAATCATCTACTAATATTGTGATATACTCTTTGGACATAACCCAAGTTGCTCCCATTTCATTCAAACATGGCTCGCTGTTGTAATAATTATTGGACATAATCATCACAACCAATATATTTTTATCGATAAATTCCGTTTTAAGATATTCATAGATATTTTGACCAATCGGTATTCCATATCCTTTGACAGAACTGCAAAACATTGTCTTTTTGTCAAGGCCTAACGATTCCAATAACTCAACAAAAGGTTTTACATACTTGATATCATCGCTCGAATGACTGATAAATATTCTGTCGAATTTGTTGCGATTGGGCATTTGCAACTTTTTTAAAGCCATCAACGATTGTATTATTGATTGCGCCTCACTACTCGAAAGGTATTGTGAAGATCTTGTCAAACGATATTGCGAGATGTCTTGATATTGTCGCGTGTCCTCTAAATTATATCTATTGATAAAACTTTCCATTTTTTGGTCGAAATCGATATACTCTGGCGTATCCATCGTAACCCTACAGGAAAGCCCTATCAATTCTGCACAAATTTGCAACAATTCATTTATTTCTGAGATATAGCTCATGGTTTATACTGTTCTTCTTTTACAAAGATAGAGGATTTATTGAAATTCATTTGTGATAGCACCTCGATAACCCGGTGTATCTCCGAGTACGCGTTCAAATCCTCCGGAGAATCTTTACAGCGTTGGCAAAGTTTCTCGGAGTTGGACATCGCCCGCTCCGAGTTTCCGTTTTCGTCTATTCGTGCCACGCAATCGCCTTTTAACTTGCAAAACTTAACATAGTATGTTTAATTATGCAATTTGCAGAGTTGGTAAAGTTTTTTTATCCAAAATTACCAGAAATAGGTAATTTTTGTATCTTTGTGGAATATTCCACGGCTTATGGAGGTTGTTTTTATGGATGATGCGCTGAGGGAGTTGTACGAAATGGGTACGACTAAAGACGGCCAATATAAGAAGTTGTGTCGGGACAGGCGGTTTATTGCAGCATATGTACAAGTGGTGGACACGATGCAATCTGTAGATAATGTACGGGATCTTAAAAAGTTTAGTTCCCTGCATTACGAAAAATTAAGATATAGGCAGGAGAGTTCGGTGCGGATTATAACAAATCGTGTTGGGCGATTGTTGTTTACCGAACATGAAAACGGTGTGGAGATAAGGTTGATTGAGATAAATTCAACGCACTATGAAAACAAACGCTAAAGATATGATTTCCGTTGTGGCGACACATCCGGGCAATGTCTTGAAGAGTGAGTTGCAGGCGCGAGGCATTACGCAAAAGGATTTTGCCAAGACATTGGGTATGCCCGCACCGAATTTGAATGAAATCGTTAAGGGGAAGCGGAATGTCACTAAAGACATTGCCATTAAACTGGAGGGTGCGCTCGGCATACCCTTTCAGACATGGATGAATTTGCAAGCCCGATACTACTATGTGAGCAAGCGTAGGCAGGAATTAAGCGAAGAAGATGCTGTGGCTGTAGAGCGGGAGAGGAAATTGGATTTGATAGTTAATATAAAGGCGTTGTATGCGTTTTACGATATTAAGGATACAAGGGCTTCGGTTAGGCTGAAAGCATTGGATGGTCGTATTATCGGAATGGATGAACTTCGCGAACTGGAGACGCGCACGGTAGGCTTTTTTAAGAGAAGCGATAAGTTGCGTGTGGATGAAAGGAATATGCGTACATGGCTATGGCTTGCGCACTCGGAGGTTTCGAGGGCTAAAAACGCCGGTGTATATACGGCCGCCAAGGGAAAACTTGCCGCCGCGCGTATCGCCGAAATGGCAAACAATGAAACGCTCTCTATTGAAAAAATACAAGAAGCCCTTTGGCAAAACGGCATTATCTACAAACATGTCCCCAAACTGGAAGCGGCCCCGATTGACGCCTATTCGACCAAGGTGGGCAAGCATCCCGCCATTGTCGTGACATATCGCTATAATGATATGGATAAGTTAGCATTCGATGTACTGCATGAGATAGGGCACATTTTGAATCATCTTTCCGATAAAGAATCCTTTATTTCCGTGGAAAGGGATTACTCCCAGCAATCTGCGGTGGAAAGGGAAGCGGATGCGTTTGCACAGAACATGCTCATAGACCCTGCTGTTTGGAAAACGATGATTTCAGTAGGGACAAGGGCATTGTCTCCGTATGTGGTAGTCCGCACACTGGCTTCCGAAGCGAGAAAGCACGGAATCAGCCCATCCATTGCGGTTGCTAGATATAAGCATGATACTCGATGCTATAAGATTCCCGGATATCGTTCTCCCAAGATTGTCTAACTTTGGTTGAATGTCAGACGTTGAAATACAGCACCCAATCCTGATTATCTACCTTGAATTCCTGAAAAAGAATCCCTTTTTCGGATAGGAGTTCCTTGACGATACGGGCGTTTTCCGCATCGTCGCCCACCACCTGCACCGGCGAACCCGAAGGCAGGGAGGACAAGGCTTGTTGCGTTTTCTGAAGCGGTTCGCCGCCGCTTAAACCTCTTAGATCAACGGTTGCCATTACAAAAAGGGGTTTTGGTATTTTTCCTGTTCTATCCACGTGCGGCCGCCGTGTCCGGGGCGCACCTGAAAATCTTCATCCAACACAAAGAGCTGTTCAAAGATGCTTTTGCGGAGCAGGTCCAAATTGCCGGAAGGCAGGTCGGTGCGGCCTATGCTGCCGTTAAAGAGAACATCGCCGCTAAAGACGGTCTTGGCTTCGGGAAGTACGAAACAAACGCTGCCTTCGCAATGGCCGGGCGTATAGCGCACTTCGAGCCGGGTGCCGGCAAATTCCATCTTGTTGGCATCGAAAACCTTGGCCTTTTCGGGCACTTCCACGGGCGGCAGACCGAAAGAGGCCGCGCCCATAGCGCCTTTTTCGAGTAGTCCGAGGGCTTTTTCATGCACTTCCAGAGGCAATCCGTAATGCTTGCAGATGCGCGCCGCGCCCCAGAAGTGGTCGAAATGCGGATGGGTGAGCAGGATATGGCTTATCTGAATATTTTCTTGATCCACAAAACGGAACAGGCGTTCAAATTCCGATTCTTGGCAACAGCCGGGGTCAATGAGGATGCCTTCTCCGTTTTTGCGATAGACCACGTAGAGGTTCATCTCGATAGGGTTCACCGGCATGCATTTTATCTGCAGGGTTTCTTGCGGGTTCATGCTTGTTTCTATTTGAAAGGGGAGTCGGGTTCTTTGGCCATGTAGGAGTAGGCTACGGCTTCGGTGAGCTGCGGCCAGAATTTTTCCACAAACACGGTTATCTTGCCCAGCGGGGTCATGATCAAAGAGCGTCTTTTATGCTTGATGCCGTTGGCAATCAGGTGGGCGACGCGCTCGGCGG
>CAMWTX010000122.1 GCA_947177315.1 uncultured Bacteroidales bacterium
TAACATCATCACGCCCATCGAACTGACGATACCTCAAATTACCACCGGTATAGACACCTATTGCTCGCGTGTGGTAAAACTCAGTGGCCTTAGCTTGGTGAACCCCGCTTTGACCGAAGGAAAATGGGACGCTGCCAAATCCTACACGGCCAAAGATAGAAAGGGCGATACTGTTGTAATCTACACATCCATCAAGGATGGCGATTTCGTGGGAGAAGACCTGCCGCAAGGCAAATTCGATTTGGTGGGTATGGCCGGCAAATATGTCAAGAATAATGCCACTCAGATTCAGCTTATACCCCGCAGCAAAGCGGATATCGAGGAGATACCCGCCTGTGGAGAAGTGGTTGATTTGTCCAGTGACGTTACCGGCACTACGGTAACTTTCAGTTGGTCGGCCCCCGAACCTGCACCGGAAGTGGGTTACGCCATCGAGGTTCGTACCCATGATGTCGAAAACACGCTGATAAAACAGGATACGGTAAAGAATCCCGCCACCCTGTCCTATACCTTGGAAAACTTGACGGAAGGAGAATATACCTACGCGGTTACGACGCTTTGCAGTGAGGAAGATGCCTCGGAACCCGTTTCCGACAACTTTGAAATCGTAGCCGAAGGCAAGCCTTCGATTCAGATTGTGAAGCCCGCCGCTGGAGAATTCACCCGCGATTCGGTGATGTTCACCTTCAAGGTAAATAACTTCAAGCTCAAGGGTGAGGATGCAGAAGGTTCGGTAAAATACACTATCCGAGGCACCAACCTCGCCGCTCCCGTTACGGCTACCATTACCGACACTTTCTTCTATCACAAATTCGAACGTTCCGGCAAGGATACCGTAGTGCTCGAATTGGTGGGTGAGGGTTTGGAAAAGCCTGTAACGGCGCGCCGCGCTTTCAGCATCAATCTGCCCGATGTGGCCACGCCCGTCTTTACTCCGGCGGAAACCAGTCACAATAACGCTATTGATGTAACGATTTCCAGCGCCACCGAAGGGGCTACCGTTTACTATTCCTTGAATGGAGGTGATTTTGAGGCCTATACCGGTGCTGTCTCCCTTACGGAAGCCGGTACCTATGCGTTCAAGGCCTTTGCCGCCAAAGCCAAGATGGATACCAGCAAGATGGTCTCCAAGACCTACACGCTGAAAATCGCCAAACCTCTCGAACCCGGCGTTCTGTTCTATGAACCCTTCGACGGCTTTGGCGCTACCGCTACCGGTGTACTTGACACTAAACTGGATGACTATACGGAACTTCCCGGTTGGAAAGGGGAAAAAGTTTATATGCAGGTTGCCGGTATCGTAAAAATGGGAGGCAGTAGCGACAGCGGTTATTTGCAGACTCCGGCCATCGCATTGACCGAAGGCAATAAATATCTCCTTTCATTCGATGCACAGGCATGGAAAGGGGATGTCGAAACCCTCATCGTGACGATTGATGGAACGAAACATGAAATTACCGGCTTGGTAAATACCGAGGATGTTAACGGGAAGACTCCGACCCAAATGAAAACCTTTGAGAAGGAATTCACCGCCACCTCTGCCGCCACGACCATACGTTTTTCTTCTCAAAAAAAGAGCAAGAGCCGTTTCTTACTCGATAACGTCAAGGTTCAGGTTGACTCGGATGAACCTACCTTCAATGTGGTTTCCTCGTTGACGATGAACACCGTACTGGCTACGCCCGTCAGCAAGACAGTTTTCGTAACGGGGCGCCATCTGGCCGCCGATATCACTGTAACTTGTCCGCAAGGCAATTTCAGCGTGGAACCTGCTACCTTGGCTAAGGAAACCGTAATGGACGGCGGTGCGGAATTTACCGTTACGTTCAACGGCAATGTGGTTTCCGACAGTGTAACCATTACCCTTGCCAGCGGAGAACTTACCAAGACCCTCAAGGTAAAAGCCACGGCAGAAGCGGCTACCGAAGTGGAAAACATCGCCGCCCTGCGTGCCGGCGATTTGGAATCCACCACCTATATGGTGAAGGGCCAAGTGGTAGTTACCGCCGTTGACGGTATTTCCACTTGGGTGCAGGATGCTACGGGTGCCATTCAGATTTACGGCGCCACCGGCAACAACTATGCGGTGGGCGACGGCATCACCGGCATCTTCGGAACGTTGAAGGATTACAGCGGATTGATTGAACTGATTCCCTCCGGCAACCAGCCTGAAGCCACCTCACATAACAATGTAGTGGAACCGGAGGTGATGACGATAGAGGAATTCAATGAGGCCGGTGCCGAATACAGCTCCCGTCTTATCCGCATCAACGGTCTTAGCTTGAACGATCCCGAAGCCACCGACGGCAAGTGGAAGGGCGGCAGCAACTACAAGGCCGCCGATAGAGAAGGCAACGAAATCACGATCCGCACCACCTTGTCTAAGGGCAGCTATATCGGAGAGGCTCTGCCCGAAGGCAAGTTCGACCTTATCTCCATTGCGGGCTTCTATAACAACGACGTTCAGGTTTCGCCCCGCGTTAAGGAAGACATCATTGCCAAGGGCGGCGACGAAGACGATTGCGAAGCGCCCACCAATCTGATGTACAGCGGCAGCACGAAGATTACCGTAAAATGGAACGGTTCCGCCAACGAATACAAACTGGCCTTGCTCTCCAAAGACGGCAAAGACACCGTAATGACCAAGATGCTTACCGTTACCGAATACACCTTCGGCGATGAAGTGAAACCCAACGTGGAATACGGCTGGGCGGTAGCTTCGGTATGCGAAAACGGCAAGTTGGTATGGGCCAAAGGCAAGAACTTCCAGATTGAAACGGCCAACGAAGAAGCGGAACTGCAGGCCGATATCTATCCCAATCCCACCGACGGTGTGGTTTACATCAAGCTGGCGGAAGCCGCCCGCATGGAAATCTTTACGCTCGGTGGCACGGTGCTCCGCAGCGAAGAACTGTCGGCCGGCCGGAATGAACTCCGCCTCGACCAAAGCGGCATCTACTTTATCCGCCTCACCAACGGCACCGCCGCCACGGTTAGAAGGGTAGTGGTAAGGTAATCCCTGCCTGTATCCCCGGCACACAGCGCTGACTGTGTAAAGCAAGCAGCGTAAAGGCGCGGGGTGAAAAAGCGGGGCGTTTCCGAAAGGAAACGCCCCGCTTTTTGTGTATTCCGATAGATTGTGTGCTTGGGCTTGGATTGCGGTCTTTGAGGAGTATGCGTGAAATTTTTTACAGATTCAGAGTTTAATAAAGAAACCCATATTTCCCAAAACGACTTTAATTCTTTAAAAGACTTATTGTCGGAGTTGAATGACATTGATCGCAAAGAACTACAACAAATCGTGGAATCCATTAATTTCGACAATGGTAATAATGTACGAAAGAAAGATTTATTAAAGAATAAAGTTCTTCTATTATTAAAGAAACATGGAAGACAGATTTCTTATTCATTAACGGCCTCTTGTCTTTTCGAATTGTTGAAAAAACTTTGTATAGCGAGTTGATGTTTGCATGAAAAAGGTTTTTCATATGCTGAATCAAAGTCGGCAACGGTTTCCACACTATAGCCAAGGCCTGTAAAGACAACCTTTAGCTTCGCTCGTTGCTCTTAACGCCCCAATAGGTTTCAATGGATCTGAACCTCGGCATCAAAGCTGGTACAAGTTGTAAGAACGAACTGGCTTTGAAGGCGAATAGTTTATCAATGCCGAGAATCCCGACGGAACGCCGCACACACTGCTGGACGTTTCCAAACTCCACGCGCGGCTGGCATTACAAAGCGGAACTGCGAGAAGGAATCTTCCGCCTGGCGCAATGGTACCTGAACAGCCTCGAAAATAGAAAGTTTGGCCTACGATAGATGGAGGCGTTTTTTGAGTTTGCGGATAAACCGGGAAAGGCTATATCGCTTGAAACGCTGCAATAAGAATTGAGGTTGCATCCATAAATAATAGCCGAATTGCCTGGCATTCAGACAACATTTCAGCCACTCATTATATTTGTGGACAAAAGGGCTATTCCAAGGTTTATTGGGGCCGGGGTAATGCAATTGTATCGTATTCTCCAGCATTTCTCTATACGTATGGGGTGTATTTTTCCCTCCCCAAGGATTATAAGGTCTAAGTGGCCGGGCTGAAAAGTCTTGTTTGAAATAGTGATTGCAGACAACATATTCGTAGGGAAGAAAACGGATATGGGGAGCACAACACAAAGCGATGCAGTCTTGTTCAGGTAAAATCAATCTGTTGGCGTTTTGTCGGAAACAGTCCATCAATTTCTGTTGCATATTGTCTTCTCGCAACATCTTTAGATTGATAAGCATATATCCGGCAGACACTTCGTACTTGCTGATTATGGAACGCTCCTCTAACGAAAAGTCTTTCTCATAAGCGGGAAGCATATTGTGATCCACAATGGAATAAGTGCCGGCAAAGTAAAATTTCTCATCTTGATAGAGAAAGAGAGATTCGGAAATATCATTTTTGAAGACAACATCAACATCCGAAAACAGAATACGGTCATATTCGGGAAACATTTCGGCCGCAGTCAATTTATAGAATATCTCTTTCGAAAAGTGACTCTTATGTTGGAATGTTTCCCATGCGGTGGCGTAGGATGAAGCGTCTTTGAAAAAGAGTTTTGCATTGGGAAAGCTTTGTACAACCTTTTGAAGTCTTTTCTTGTGGCCTTCTTTCAAACCGGTATGTACGACATAAAGGTGGTATCGGTATTGCCTGGAAGCCTTCTCCAACAAGGAATGAATGGCCACACATGCTCCCAACACAAAATATTTGTCGAAAGTGAAAAATATCGGAATAACCGAATGCATGTTTCTTATCTTTTCATATTCTCGACAAATATATTAAAACAAATTTTAATATACAAATTATTACTTGTATACCGAAAAAATCAAGACAATTATCTGAAAATCTATCGCAAGATTTGTGCGTAGCGTTGGCGGGGGGCTATTATAAAACCATTTTCATCCACCACGCTTATACCGCCGTTCTTGAATGCAGCTAATCCAAATACATCATCAGCTCTTTTTTTACAAGCTCGTTGATGAGGGTGGGATTGTTTTTAGCACGTTCGGCATTAAAGGCGTTGACGATTTGTGCCAAGGTTTCCGTTTGAAACTGTCCTTTTGATAAACCTATTGAAGCGAGATATTCTTCCATAAAAGCGATGCGTT
>CAMWTX010000123.1 GCA_947177315.1 uncultured Bacteroidales bacterium
CATTTATATCTACGCTAACTCCTCGAATGGTATCATCCGCACTCAGCCTATAGGTCAAATATATCGTATCCAGATAGGATGCCGCCTTTGCCGTCTGCAAGCCGACTATTAACCCCAGGCTTAATATCAACAATGTCAATAATCTTTTCATTGATTCTAATTTTATCGTTTAACATTCATTATCTCATATTTTTTTAGGCGTAACTGCCGCTAAACTTCGTCAACGTACCGTTAAGCAAAGCCGGCTTGTTGTAGTACAACGTATGAAGACGCAAATCGAAATTCAATTCTTCTAACGGTTCTTCCGCTCCGGCGAAGTGTGATAAGTCTTCTTTCCCTTCCGGAAAAGCAACCACCACATCTATCTTGAGTGTTTTTTCCGGAACATCCTTATCGTCTGTGTTCTGATCTCTGATGACATTCCACCAAGCATATCCTAAACGATTCTCACTTCTAAGCAAGGCCGCCATAAAAACAGCATACTTTAACGCACGTTTCGCTGCCAACCAATAATCTCCGTTTTTTTCATCGGAAACAACCGACATAATGCAAGGGCGATTATTAAACCCCTTATCTTTACGTGCTATAATATCGATATATTCAGACGCTTCCGTTGCCGTATATTTTATCTTCCCTGCCTCTACCGTAAAAGGAACCGGCATTGCCAAATGCATATCAGCCTTTCTATTCAACATGACTGGCTGAATATCATTAAGAACCTTATGGGTCTTTTTCTTAAATATATCCAGCAATAATTTAACAACCCGATTGTTGTCAGACTCTTTAAACAAAAACTTCTCAACCCTACTGCTATCGTTTGGTATCGGTTGAGCAACTTTCACCTTATAATCCCGGATAAGCTTCACATAATCCCGATAGAGACTCCTCCATTGCTGCTGATTACGCGCAAGTTCATCCCTTGTTTCTCTGAGAATCTGTTCCATAATTTTTTATTTTAATCATTCACGCACTATTGCGTAAATATATAATACGAAATTAGGAATTAAAAACCGAACAAACAAGCATTGGATGCGCAAAAAATATTCTCTGAAAAATATTTTAAATTATAAATCATTTATTTGCATTTATTTCATTCTTAAAACTTCGATAAATCTCAGACTTCGGGGTTTTATATAGAAAACAGTTATGGAAAGCCAATGTTTGGATGCAAGCCAACGTTTTGTTTCAGCCAAACGAGCAGAGCCAAGCTCGCTTGAGCTATGCCGTGGCGTAAAAACGTCGGATGAAATCCAACTTATCTTATATCAACCAGATTCTACCGTGCGGATAGAAGTTCGCCTTGAAGATGATACCGTTTGGCTCACACAGGCACAAATGATGGAATTGTTTTGCAGTACCAAACAAAATATAAGTCTTCATATATCCAATATATTCAAAGAAAAAGAATTAAATGCATCTTCAACTGTCAAGGATTCCTTGACAGTTCAATTGGAAGGAAAGAGAAAGGTAAAACGTCGAATAACCTACTACAACTTAGATGTTATCATTTCTGTCGGCTATAGGGTTAAATCGCAACGTGGTACAGATTTCAGAATTTGGGCGACCAAAATCCTGAAAGAATACCTATTACGAGGTTACGCTATCAACAGCCGTATAGATAGAATCGAAAAGACGGTTGCGATACAAGGAGAAAAAATTGATTTTCTGATTCAAACGGCTTTGCCTCCGTCTGAAGGCATCTTTTTTGAGGGACAGATATTTGATGCCTACTCCCTGATATGCGACCTATTACGCACGGCTAAAGAACGTGTAATACTGGTTGACAATTATATAGACGATACCGTATTGAGACAGTTGGATAAACGTCCCGAAAGGGTAACGGCAACCATCTACACGATGACTATCAGCAAAACATTACAGCAAGACTTGGAACGCCACAACGCGCAATATGCTCCCATTGAAATTAAAACGCTACGAAAAGTCCATGACCGTTTTCTGATGATTGACAATACGGTCTATCATATAGGCGCTTCATTTAAAGACCTCGGCAAAAAACTGTGCGCCTTTTCTAAAATGGAATTTATTTCCACCAACGAACTCCTGAATAAACTGAAATAAAGCAATCTTCAGCCACCAAAAAAAACAGACACCCCAAAAGAGATGTCTGTTCTTTCCAAAAGTCCAGTTCAAAAAAAGCGTTTTGAAGGGTGAGATGCAAGGCGCAGCCCAGAGGGCGGTGAGGGAGCGTACTTCAGTACGTGACCGAATCGACCGAGGGCTGCAACGCAGCAGATCGCCATTCAAAACGTTTTTTTTTACTTGTCTTGGGTGGAGACATTGGCCTGCGCCGCCGCCACCCTCGCAATAGGCACCCTATACGGCGAGCAGCTCACATAGCGCATGCCGAGCGAATCGCAGAAGGCCACGGAGCTGGGTTCACCGCCGTGTTCGCCGCAGATACCGATTTTGATATCGGGACGGGTGGCACGGCCTTTTTCCACGCCAATACGCATGAGCTGGCCTACCCCTTCGCGGTCCAACACCTGGAACGGGTCGTACTTGAGAAGGTTCTTTTCCAGATAGGTAGGCAGGAACTTGCCGATATCGTCGCGCGAGAAGCCAAAGGTCATCTGGGTAAGGTCGTTGGTTCCGAAGGAGAAGAATTCCGCCACTTCGGCAATTTCGTCGGCGGTAAGGGCGGCACGGGGCACTTCCACCATCGTTCCTACAAAGTATTCGATGCGGTCTTTTCTTTCGGCAAACACCTTTTCGGCCGTTCCGCGGATGATATCCACCTGCATCTGCAGTTCTTTCTTGCTGCCCGCCAGCGGCACCATGATTTCAGGATGCGCGTTGATGCCCTTGGCCTTGAGGTTCAAGGCAGCTTCCAGGATAGCGCGGGTCTGCATTTCGGAGATTTCGGGATAGGTATTGCCCAAACGGCATCCACGGTGACCCAACATGGGGTTCACTTCTTCGAGTTCCTTTACCTTGGCGGCCACTTCTTCCACGCTGATACCCATCACACGGGCCATTTCTTCCTGACCCTTCTGATCTTTGGGCACGAATTCGTGCAAGGGGGGATCCAAAAGGCGAACCGTAACCGGCAGGTCGCGCATGGCGGTAAAGATGCCTTCAAAGTCGGCACGCTGCACCGGAAGCAGTTTGGCCAAAGCCGCGCGGCGGCCTTCGGTATCCTTGGCAAGAATCATTTCCCGCATGGGAATAATCTTGTCGCCTTCAAAGAACATGTGTTCGGTACGGCACAGACCGATACCGCTGGCACCGAAATTACGCGCCACTTCGGCATCGTGCGGCGTATCGGCATTAGTGCGCACACGCATACGGGTGTATTTGTCCGCCAACTCCATCAAGGCCTGGAAATCGCCGCTGATTTCGGCGTCGTTGGTCTTGATTTCGCCGTCGAACACCTGGCCGGTGGAGCCGTTCAACGAGATATAATCCCCTTCCTTGTAGGTCTTGCCCGACATGGTGAGGGTACGTTTCTTGTAGTCGATTTCGATGTCGCCGGCACCCGAAACGCAGCACTTGCCCATACCGCGCGCCACAACCGCCGCGTGGGAGGTCATACCGCCGCGGGCGGTAAGGATACCCTGGGCGATATACATACCCTTGAGGTCTTCGGGCGAGGTTTCGATACGCACCAGAATCAGTTTGGCGTTGGGTTCCTTTTCGATGGCCTTTTCGGCATCTTCGGCAAAGAAGAGAATCTTACCCGTAGCCGCACCCGGCGAAGCGGGCAAGCCCTTGGCCATCACCTGAGCCGACGAAAGGGCTTTCTTATCGAACACAGGGTGCAGGAGTTCATCCAGTTTGTTGGGTTCAATGCGCATCAGGGCCTCTTTTTCGGTGATAAGACCTTCCTTGCACATTTCCATCGCAATACGCACCATCGCCGCACCGGTACGTTTTCCGTTGCGGGTCTGGAGCATCCACAGACGGCCTTCCTGAATCGTAAACTCCATATCCTGCATATCCTTGTAGTGCAGTTCGAGTTTATTCTGAAGATCCCAAAGCTCTTTGTAGAGTTCGGGCATGGATTCTTCGAGCGAGGGGTATTTGGCGGCGCGTTCCTTTTCGGAGATACCCTGCAACTGAGCCCAACGCTGTGAACCCAGAAGGGTGATTTCCTGAGGGGTACGGATACCGGCCACCACGTCTTCGCCCTGCGCGTTAATCAGGTATTCGCCGTTGAACTTGTTTTCGCCCGTGGAGGCGCTGCGGCTGAAGCAAACCCCCGTGGCGGAAGTGTTGCCCATATTGCCGAACACCATGGCCTGTACGTTCACGGCCGTTCCCCATTCGGCGGGGATGTTGTTGAGGCGGCGGTACAGAATGGCGCGCTCGTTCATCCAGCTGTCGAACACGGCGATAATCGCGCCCCAGAGCTGTTGCCAGGGGTCGGTGGGGAAATCCTTGCCGGTGTTTTTCTTTACGGCGGCCTTGAAGCGAACCACGAGTTCCTTCAATTCGGCCACGCCCAGTTCGGTATCGAGTTTGACACCCTTTTCTTCCTTCATCTTTTCGATGATTTCTTCAAAGGGGTCGATATCTTCCTTGGAGGTGGGTTTCATGCCCAACACCACGTCGCCGTACATCTGCACGAAACGACGGTAGGAATCCCATGCAAAACGTTCGTTGCCGGTTTTCTTGCAGAGGGCTTCCACCACAGTGTCGTTGATACCGAGGTTGAGGATGGTGTCCATCATGCCGGGCATGGAAGCGCGGGCTCCCGAACGCACCGAAAACAAAAGAGGATTGACCGAATCGCCGAATTTGGCCCCCATAATCTGTTCCGTGGCGGCCATACCCTTTTCCACTTCGGGTTTGATGGCACTGATCACCGCGTCCGCACCAAGGCGGTTGTAAGCGGTACATACTTCGGTGGTAATCGTGAATCCCGGAGGCACGGGCAGACCGATCAGGCTCATTTCGGCAAGGTTGGCGCCCTTTCCGCCCAACAGGTTCCGCATATCGGCCCTGCCTTCCGCCGTCTTGTTTCCAAACAGATAAACTGTTTTCAATCCTTCTTTCATATTCGTATTTATTATTGATTATCAAACAATTCTAAGAGCAAAAAACTCTTTGACAGAAAAGTCTGCAAAGGTAATAAAATCAACCCTATTATACAAGGACTACCGCAGGCCTTTTGATTGCGGATGAT
>CAMWTX010000124.1 GCA_947177315.1 uncultured Bacteroidales bacterium
GGGCGGTCTTGCTTCGCCCACCACCAACCAACGGCTCTATAAGGTGGAAAACGGCCGACTGCACGATATGACGCGAGTTTTTTGGCGGGATTGGCGTACCTTTGCGCCCGGAACCGCTAAATAAAACATTACCGATGAACCTTCATTTCGACATAAGCCAGATTTCCACCACCTTTATGGTGTTGTTCGCCGTTATCGACATTACCGGCTCCATTCCCATTATCGTGGGGCTGAACGGATCGGGCAAGAAAGTGCATGCGGGCAAGGTGGCGGGGCTTTCGCTGGCCATCTTGGTGGCTTTCCTTTTTGTGGGGGAACGCCTGTTGCAACTGTTCAACATCGATGTGGAATCCTTTGCCGTGGCGGGTTCGTTGGTTCTGTTCGCCCTGGCGGTGGAAATGACGTTCAACGTGGAGCTTTTCAAGAACGACGGCACGGCGGGGCAGGCTTCGCTGATTCCGGTGGTCTTTCCCTTGGTGGCCGGGCCGGGAACGCTCACCACGGCTTTGTCGTTGCGGGCGGAGTATTCGGCCGAGAATATTCTGCTGGCGATGGTGCTGAATATGGTTATCGTTTATTTCGTGATACGGAAGATTGATGTGGTGGAGCGGCTTATCGGCAGGAACGGGATTTATATTTCGCGGAGGTTCTTCGGGGTTATTCTTTTGGCTATGGCAGTGAAGTTGTTTGCTTCTAATGTGCATAATTTGATTTAGTTACTTTTTTGTAATAAGGAGTCGGTAAAGCACCGCCACAAAACACTCTCCGGAACGGGGGCGGTGATTTCGAGGGGTGTTTGGCGCACGGGGTGGATAAGGTACAGGGAACGGGCGTGGAGGCTGATGCTTCCGTCGGGATTGCTCCGTTTGTCGCCGTATTTGAGGTCGCCCTGTATCGGGCATCCCATGGCGGATAGTTGGGCTCGGATTTGGTGATGCCGCCCCGTATGCAGCTGCACCTCCAATAAAAAATACCGTTGGGAACGCGCCAAAAGACGGTAGGAGAGTTCGGCACGTTGCGCCCCGGGTGCGGAGGCCGGGCAGATATAAGACTTGTTCTGCTTTTCGTTCTTGACGATATATTGTTCCAGGCGTTCCTCTTCGTGCGGCGGTTCAAAGCGCGTAATGGCCCAGTAGATTTTCTGCAGCTGCCGTTCACGGATCAGCGCGTTGAGCCGCTCCAGCGCCTTGCCCGTTTTGGCAAAGAGCAAAGCGCCGCTTACGGGGCGGTCCAAACGGTGCGGCACACCCAGATAGACGTTGCCCAGCTTGTTGTCGCGTTGCTTGATAAAGGCCTTGAAATGTTCGCTCAGCGGAATATCCCCCGTCTTGTCGCCCTGCACGATCTGCCCCGCCTTTTTGTTGACCGCGAGCAGGTGGTTGTCTTCGTACAGGATGGAAGCGGGTTCGGAAAGCATCAGTATTGTTCCTTTTCGTTCGGAAAATCGGAAGTCCTTACGTCTTGCACGTATTGGGTCACGGCTTGGTTTATCTGTTCTCCCAGATTTAGGTAGCGGCGCAGGAAACGGGGTGAGAATCCTTGGGTGATGCCCAGCATGTCGTGCAACACCAGCACCTGGCCATCTACTTGACCGCCGGCGCCGATGCCGATAATGGGAATGGAAACCGAACGGCAGGCATCCTGCGCTAGAGCCGCCGGAATTTTTTCCAACACGATGCCGAAACATCCCGCCGATTCCAGCAACTTGACGTCAGCGAGCAGTTTTTGGGCTTCTTCTTTGCCCGTGGCGCGCACGGCATAGGTTCCGAACTGGTTGATGGACTGCGGGGTCAAGCCCAGATGCCCCATGACCGGAATACCGGCGGAAATGATTTTCCGTATCGATTCGATGGCTTCTTCGCCGCCCTCTATCTTTACCGCGTCCGCTCCGGTTTCCTTCATGATGCGGATGGCCGACTGCAAGGCCACCGAGGTATCTCCCTGATAGGAACCGAAAGGCATATCGACCACCACCAGCGCGTGTTTTACGGCACGCACCACCGAAGAGGCGTGATAAATCATCTGGTCTAAGGAAATGGGCAGGGTAGTGGGATGCCCGGCCATGACATTGGCTGCCGAATCGCCTACCAGAATGGCGTCTATCCCGGCCTTGTCCAGCAACATCGCCAGCGAGTAATCGTAGGCGGTCAACATGGCGATTTTCTTGTTTTCGGCCTTCATTTGCAACAGGGTGCGCGTGGTTACCTTGTTGCCGGAAGTTTGGTTGGCAGTGCTCATCGCTTGATTTTGAAAACAAAGGTGCAACAAAAAAACGAAACGGCATTACCAGGCCATCGCCAGTTCCGACAGGTAGTTGTAGCAACAGCTCGCCACGCCGCCCAATACGATGCCGGCAAAACAGATAATCATGGCCAGACGGCTGCTGTTGTCTGACCGGAAGGCCGGCAACGGCTGCTCGTTGGGGTTGATGAACATTGCCTTGACGATAAGCAGATAGTAGTAGAGCGAGATAATCGTGTTGAGCAAGGCCACCAGCACCAGCACATAATAACCCTGTTGGGTGGCGGCGGCAAAGATGAAGAACTTGCTGAAGAATCCGGCAAAGGGCGGGATGCCGGCCAGGGAGAACAGGGCGAACATCATCAATACCGCCAGTTTGGGATTGGTCTTGTACAAGCCGTCGTAGGTGCTTATCTGTGCGTTTCCGCTTTGGCGTTCCACCAAGGAAGCGATGCCGAAAGCGGCCAGGTTGGCGAACATATACACGAACAGGTAGTAGAGAAGCCCCGTGAGTCCTTGCGGTGTGGCCGCCACAACCCCCAACACCACGTAACCGGCCTGCGAGATGGAGGAGTAGGCCAGAAAACGTTTGATGTTCTTTTGCTTGATGGCAAAGAGGTTGGCAATCGTGATGCTCAGGATCGTGAGCACGTACAGCACCGGCCTCCAGCTTTCGGCCATGATGCCGAACACCTTGACGAAAATCAGGAAGAGCGAAACGGCGGCGGCGGTTTTGGAAACCACCGACAGATAGGCGCTCACATTGGTGGGTGCGCCTTGATAGACGTCGGCGGTCCAGGAATGGTAGGGCACCAGAGACATCTTGAAGAACAGTCCCGTGGCAAAGAAGACCAGGCCGGCTATCTGCAATGGCGTGGCGTGCAGCACCTGCGGGAGGTCTGAAAAATAGAGCGTGCCGCAACCGCCGTACAGCAGCGAGATGCCGAACAGCGAGATACCGCCGGCAAAAGCCGCGTTGAGGATGAATTTGGCACCGGCTTCGGCCGAGATGTCCGATTTCTTGTCGTAGGCCACCATGCACGCCAAAGGAATGGAGGCGAGCTCCAGGCCGATGAAGAACATCAGGAAATGTCCGGCCGACACCATGAAATACATGCCCAGCAGGGTATTGAGCGTGAGGTAGTAGAATTCGCCCTTGGCTATCTCATGTTCGCTGTCGAGCCACTTTTTGGCAAAGAGGAACACCAGGAGCGTTCCCATGCCCATCAGTGCCTTGGCGGCGGAAGTTACGGGAGAGGTGGTGTACATGCCGCCGAAGGCCGTGCCGGAATTCTGGGGCAGACAGCAGACGGCAATCTGTGCCACCAGCAGGATGCAGGCAAGCGGATGCAGGGCTTTGCGGGCTTTGGCGGGGGCGCACAAATCGAACAGCAGCAGAAAAAGGATAACGGCTACCGAAAAGATTTCATCGCGCAGTATCAGGAAATTTGAAAAGTCCATCTTTTCAATCTTTAAATGGGTTCATGTTTAAATTACAGGGCGGCTACCGCCAATCGTTCCACGATAGGGCTCAGTGCCTGGCCGATCCAGTCGGCGATCCAGCCGGGGTACAGGCCGATGGCGGCGATGGCCAGGATAAGCACCACCACGGGAAAGCGTTCAAACCAAACGGCGTCTTTGAGCTGGAGGTGCGCCGGGTTATGCACCGGCCCGTAGAGGATTTTTCCCACCACGCGCAGGATATACACGGCGGTGGTCACGATGGAGGTTACCGCCACGAGGGTCAGCACCCGGTGAAAGGTGTCGGCGTGTTGGAAAGAACCTACAAAAACGTTCATTTCGGCCACAAAGCCGCTCAATCCGGGCAAGCCCAGCGAGGCCAGACCGGCAATCACGTAGGCTACGCCGAGGAAAGGCATGATTTTCATCAGGCCGCCCATTTCGCGGATGTCGCGCGTGTGGGTGCGGCCGTAGATCATCCCGATAAGGGCAAAGAACAGGGCGGTCATCAAGCCGTGCGAGAGCATCTGCATCACCGCGCCGGTCATGGCGGTGGTGTTCATCATCAGCAGGGCAAAGAGCACCAGTCCGCAGTGGCTCACCGAAGAATAGGCGTTGATATACTTGAGGTCTTTCTGAACGCAGGCCGAGAACGCGCCGTAAACCACGCTGACGCCGGTAAGGATAAGGAATATCCAGTCCAGTTCCGAGGCCGCTTCGGGCATGAGGAACATCGCCACGCGGAAGCATCCGTAGCCCCCCAGCTTCATCAGAACGCCCGCATGGAGCATCGAAACTGCCGTAGGCGCGGAGGCGTGCCCGTCGGGGCTCCAGGTATGGAACGGGAAGAGTGCTCCCAGGATGCCGAAGCCGATGAATACGAAAGGAAAGAAATAACGCTGCAGTACCACGGGAATGCCCGACTGGGCCATGTCCATGATGTTCATGCTCTGCGCTCCGGAACTGAAATATACGCCGAGGATGCCCAGCATCAGCAAGGCCGAACCGCCCATGAGCATCAGGGTGAGCTTCATCGCCGAGCGTTCCTTGTTGCCGCTGCCCCATACACCGATGAGGAGGTACATGGGAATCAGCGCCACTTCATAGAACATGAACATGGTGAACAGGTCGAGCGAGATAAAGAATCCGAACACGCCGATGGAGAGCAGGCAGAACCACATGAAGTATTCCTTGGGCATGGGGTCGATGTTCCAGGAAGTGAACGTGCCGGTAAAGACGATGATGGCCGAAAGCAGGATCATCAGCACCGACACCCCGTCAACCCCCACGCTGTAGGCGATGTTCCATGCAGGGAACCAGGAATGGGTGGCGGTAAAGAACATGGCTTCGGTATTGCCGGCCTGCCGTTGCGCCGCAAAAAGAAAGCACAGCACGGC
>CAMWTX010000125.1 GCA_947177315.1 uncultured Bacteroidales bacterium
AACTCGCGACCTCAACCTTGGCAAGGTTGCGCTCTACCAGCTGAGCTACTTCCGCGTATCGGACTGCAAAGGTACAAACATTTTTTTAAAAACAAAATATTTCGGTTCATCTTTTTTACAACAGTCCGACAACCCGGCACGAACACATGGAAACCTTGATTGACCTCCGGGATATAAAAGGCGGGCGGCAGAGAAAACTCTGCCGCCCGCCTTTTCAGCCCTTTTCAGGGTTCAAAAGACACTAGCGGACAATGAATTTCATCACGGCAGTACCTTGTTCGGTGGTAACGCGGGCAAAATAGACGCCGGCGTTAAGGCCTTTTACGCTGTAACGGTAGTCGGTGGTGTTGAGGGCATTGGACTGGTAAACCATCATGCCGGCAACGTTAAAGACAGCCACTTGGTTGATGACCGCATCCTGAGCGTGGATGGTAATCATTTCATCGGCGGGATTGGGATAAACCGACAAGCGGGTTTCCAAACGGGCAACGTCTTCATTGGCCACTTTGGAGCAGACGGTAATGTCGTCGATCATAAAGATAAAGGCATCTTCCGACACACATTGGATGGCCAGGTAAACTTCCTTGCCGGAATATTCCTTGAGGTCGATCGTTACTTCTTGCCAATCTTCTGCCGGAGCTTCGCGGGTCTGGCCAATCTGTACGAAACTTTCGGGTTTATCGTCCGTGGTCGAAACCAATACATTGTATTTTTCCAAACCGTAATCATCCATAAAGGTCTTTACGAAGAAATTCATGTATTCCTTGCCGGCAACGATTTTCAATTTGGGAGAGATCAACCAGTCGTCGTTTACACCTGCATAAGAGGCAAACGATGCACCGAGGCGGTTACCGCTATGCGCCTCCATGCTCACGCCCACTTCTTCGGGATTGAAGGCGATAAAAGCAAAAGCTTCTTCCATATGGGGGAATGTCAAACCTTGGAATCCATAAGTCTGGGCACCGTCCACATCCACCGTTTTCCATACCGGGTTGAAGCCGTCGATGGCAAAGTCTTGGCAATATTCAAAATCCATTACATAAGGATTGGCCGGAGCCTGAGATCTTACGGTTTTGATGCAGGTATCGTTGGTTACATCGGCATCGCCTTCAAGGGTGGAGAATACCGTAAGGACATATTCGGTGTTGGAAGCGGAGAGGTCGGCGATATATTTCACTTCGGTGCGACCGTAGGCAGGCAATTCCACCTTTTGGGTGGACATCAACTTGCCGTTTACCATAAGATATACAGAAGCTTCAACGGCTTCATACCCTTGGTTGCTTACTTCCGCCACAATTTCTTGGTTTGCGGCAAACACCCCTGTTTCTTTGGGCTTGGTGATTTCCTGTACGAAAATATCTTTCGCCATCGGTTTGGCATCGGGGCCGAAGACGGCACGGATAGCGGGCGTTCCCAGATTACCCTGATAGGCGACGGGATTATAGGTAGTGATATAAAGCCCCACACCCGGAATCAAATCGGAAATCAAACCATAGGAAGTGGAACCGGTTTGAATGGCGGAAATAATATATTCTCCGGCTTCCAGGATAATGGAAGGAACTTTATATTCTATTTGACCGCCTTGGGTACCTCTGCGGACTTTGGTTTCATAAACCATAGCCCCCATGGTTTCGGTAGCGCTATTCCATTTATGAATCGTGATGCCTACCTGCATATCGCTTTCCTGTTCCATCCAACCCAAGGAAACAGCGGTCAAGGTATCTTTGGCATTCAAGGTAAAAGGAATCCCGCAACCGACACTGGAGGAAGATCCGATGGCATGTTCTATATCTTCGTACATTTCTTCGGTAACATAGTCGTAAGCCATTACATAATCGCTCACTTCCATCTGCCATTCTTGCGTGTTGTCTTTCAGTTCGGCTTCGGCTTCACCTTCAAAATTAACGGCGGCTACGAATTGGGGTTTATCGCCCACTTTAAGGCCACTGATATTCAGTTCGATGTTGACATCAATAATAGAATCGACACCGATATTCCGTACATTGGCGCTACCTATCGCCGTGCCGTCCATCTTGACTTCAACGGTGGCATCCATGGTGAGTTTGCCCCTGTTCTGTACGGTGGCGGTAGCGGTAACCTTGCCGTTTGCCTGTTTGGCGGGCATCAGGCGAGCCAAACCGGTATTAAAGGAATTCAAACGGGCATCTTTATCGGCAACTTCGGTAACCCGGATATTGCGGAGCCCCATGACACCATAATAATCGGCAGAAAAATAAACGGCGTAAGTGCCGGAGGTTTTCGGTTTCAGCAAAACATCCGCCGCCGTCCAGTCTTCTATAAGAACATATTCCCGTTCAAAAATATTATCCCATTCCGACATAGGCTCAGAAACCGGACCAAAGCCTACATGGAAGCTTTCGGGCAATTCAAAAATAAAAAGGAGCATCCCTGCCCAATAATCGAAGGAAAGACGGTAAACCTTGTCGGCTTCCAGTTCAAA
Organism: uncultured Bacteroidales bacterium; assembly: GCA_947177315.1. Lineage (GTDB taxonomy): Bacteria > Bacteroidota > Bacteroidia > Bacteroidales > P3 > Pullibacteroides. The sequence continues at coordinate 2,462 of CAMWTX010000125.1, forward strand.
ACACTTGGAAATAAGAGGAACTTCGGATTCAAAATCAGCTTGCGCCACCTGTTCGCCGTCTTCGTTTTCATCAAAAATCCAGGCAGAAGGATTGGAAGGCACAAAATCATACTCGACTAAATTGAATTCATACGGCAGTTCGGTCAATGTTTCCTGCTTGGCAAAACAGCTAACAGCCTTGTTATTTTCTTTATCATATTCACCTTTAATCGGGGTGACACCTACATAAACCACATACAAAGAATCGGCTTTGATGTCTTCCACTTTCTGCGTGAAAGTATAGGTTTCGGTTTTACCGGCTTCCAGTTTACCGGAAACAGTCTGTTTGACAATATCGGGAACGAAAGTACTGTCTTCATCATTGGCAACATAGTACCATATTTCAAAGTTCTCAGCATCAGCACTACCGTTATTGGTTACCGCAATCTTGATGCCGGCTTCGGTTTCCACCTCACAGCCCAGCACGGGCACGGCGGCCACCATAAGTTCGAAAGGACTGATAAACGAGCAATAGTCATTCATACCGGGCAGTTCCATTTCGAAAACATAGGTATAACCCTTTACAAATTCAAAATCATCCAACAGCGAGTTTCCTCCGGCAATATAGACAAGCAAACCTTCTTCATCCTCGGCCGGGTTTACCACCAATGCATCGTAAACACCGGGAGCGATTTCAATAGAATCACTTTCATAATCCAAAACGGAAGTCGTGCCGACAACCGGCGAAGCATTCACCGGAAGTTTGACATCCGCCATATCATAGTAGTTGCGGATTATCGACTGATCAAGACCGCCTTCTTCAAGGCCATCACAAAGACGGGCATCCGAGTCAAGCAACAACTGATAACCGGAGCCATCCCCCCAGCAGTCGCCGACAATCAGTTTAACCATAACCTTTTCAGGGTCTCTCGAAGCATAGGTGGCAACATGTTTCAAGGCCGGCTTCATTACTTTGGCCGGAGCGGAAGCCTGTCTCTTGAACGGGTCGATGCCAAGTTTTTCGGCCACTTTGGGATTTATAACACTTTTACTCCGTTGATTTTGTGCGTTCACCATCGTAGTGGCCGTCGCAGAAAAGGTGGCTTTCTTCTGCATTGACTGTGCAAAAGAAGCCGACAAAAGAATTGCCATAGACAATCCTAATGACAGGAACAATCTTTTCATGATTTTAAAAGATTAATAAGATAATAAATTGGTTTTGGTTGTAATCTTTAACTAAAACACTCTGCATCGAAAAGTCCATAGAACCGCCGATACAAACTATAAAGGTAATAAAATATTCTCAACCTTAATGAATCGATTCCACAACTTCCAGAATCTCTTTGCCGTACTGGGCGGCCTTTACCTTACCGATGCCTTTTATGGCGAGCAGTTCCGCTTTGGTCCGCGGGGCGGCCCGGGCGATTCCGATAAGGGCTTTCTGCGAAAGTATCATGAATGCCGGTTTTCCTTCTTCTTTATACTTTGCCGTGCGCCAGGCTCTCAAGGCCTCGAAAAGTTGCGGATTCTCCACCGAGGCTTCATCCCATACCTCTTGTCCGGAGGCGGTTTCGGCATCTGCCGTTCCTGCTTCCGATGCGGATTCCTTCTTGGCGGTGCGGGTTTTCCGCGCCGGTGCGGATTCTTTTTCCTTTTCGAAAAACTGCGCCGATTTGGCGCGCAGGTAGGCGCTTATGTCGAAAGTCCGGTTGTCGCAAAGGATTTGGAGCGTGTTCTGTTTTTCGGCAAAGAGGCGTTTCAGTTCCACTTTCTTTTCCAAAAGGCGTTCCTGCTCCTTTTGGTTGTCTATCTCCACCGCAAGGCGCGGAACAAGCGGCTGCAAAATGCTTTCGAGCTTCTGCAGGAAATAAGCCGCCGCCTTGCTGCAACGCTCGTCCTGATAGGGTTTTTCGTAACGGTTCAGGCGGTTTATCTCCAAAAAGAAACGTTCCCCCACCGCAAAGACGTCTTGTTCAAAATCGTTGATGGCCTGCAGAAGGTCGTTGTACAGGCGCGGATATACTTTGGGCAAGACCTTCCGGGCTATATCCCCGAGGTCTTGCAGGCATTGCCGCAGGGCGGAGAAATTAAACTGATGCCTAATCAAATCGAAACGGTAGCGCTCCTTGCATTCGGCCAAGAAACCCGTATCGGAACGGAAATCGGATTGGCGGAAAAAATCGTCGATGCGGTTGTCCGCCACCATCGATTCGGGTGTGAGCGGCGAACGCAGCACGATGCCTTCCAAGGTACGGCAACGGCTCAAGGCCACATACACCTGTCCGTGGGCGAAGGCTCGCCCGGCATCCACCACCACTTTGTCGAATGTGAGCCCCTGGCTTTTATGAATGGTAACCGCCCAGGCCAGACGCAGCGGAATCTGCCGGAAACTGCCTTCCACATCCGCCTTGATTTCTTTGGTTTCGTTGTCGATCACATACTTGGTGTTCTCCCAAGACTCGGCTTCCACCTTGATTTCGACGGCCTCCCGCCCTTCTTCCTTGCATCTTACCCAAACGGCCTCTTTCTCGCAACGGGTCACGAAACCTATCTAGCCGTTGTAATAGCGGTGGTCGGGCGAGGAATCGTTCTTGACGAACATTACCTG
>CAMWTX010000126.1 GCA_947177315.1 uncultured Bacteroidales bacterium
GAATGTTATGGGCAGGCAATGAAGCCACATTTGACATGGCGGAAACTGCTGTTTTTGCCGAAGAAGGTTCTGAAGGGGACGAATCGGAGGCCTCCGATTGTGGAATAAAAAACATTCCCTATCTGGAAACTTTTGATAATGACTCCTGGACAGACAACAACACCTTGCAGTGCTGGACGATTATCGACAACAATAATGACTCCAAGACATGGGCAAAGGATGCTACCGGTGGAGTGGAGAAGAGCGGCTGTGCAAAATACACATATCACATTTCGAATGCGGGAGACGACTATCTGATAAGCCCTCAGATAAGCCTCAGTCAACAAGCTACGCTCAGCTTTAAAATAAAAAGCGGCAGTTCCACCAATGAGGAAAGATACAGCGTCTTGTTATCGACAACCGGCAAGAGTGTGGAGGATTTCAGCATCGTGTTGCAAGCTGAACAGGAAATAAGACAAACCACATTCCAAACCGTCAGTATCGATTTGGCTGACTATATAGGCGAACAAGTCTATATCGCCATCAAGGCTTCATCCGTTAAGAATAAGATGTGGCTGTATGTAGATGATTTCATGGTAGTTTCTTGCGGCGCTCCTGCCAAAATCACGGCTGAACGTGTGTCGGCGGCCAATTATGAAATAGCCTGGAACACCTCGGCCGGCCAAAGCGAACTTTCGTACAAAAAGACTTCGGACAGCGAGTTTTCGACCGTCTTTCTGACGGAAAATGAATACACGCTTTCCACGTGGGAAGACAATACCCAATACACGGTTAGACTGCGGGCTATCTGTGGGGTTGGAGATACAAGCTTGTATTCCGATGCGTTTACCTTTACCACAGGTTATCAGTGTGAGGCCCCCACGGATATGGCGGTTGAAAAGAAAGAGAATGGTTACGAACTGAGTTGGACAAATTTTGCCGAGAAAACGGCAATCTACTATAAGAAATCGGACGAGTCCGATTTTGTAAGCGTAGAAGCAACGGGTCAGACCTATCTCTTTACCGATTTGCAGGCAGGGGCTTTGTATGTGGTGAAATTACGTTCTGTGTGTGGTGTTGCTGATACAAGCCTTTATTCGGCGGAATACTCTTTCACTACCGAATGCGGTATGGCCTCCATTCCTTATCTGGAAACGTTTGAGTCTGACCATTGGATTACCGACAAGGCTTTGCTTTGTTGGACGATTATCGATAACAATAATGATTCCAAGACATGGGCAAAAGATGCTTCCAGTGGGATGAACAGTACCGCTTGTGCAAAATACACATATCATGGTTCGAATGCTGGGGATGATTATTTGATAAGTCCGCAAATCGATTTGAACAAGAATGCAGCTTTGAGTTTCAATATAAAGACAGGTAGCGGCAAGGAAAAATACAGTGTGTTGTTATCGAAAACCGGTAAGAGTGTAGCGGATTTTACTGAAGTTCTGCAAGCTGAAACAGAAATATCGAGTTCTGCATTTCAAACGGTTAATATTGATTTGGCAACATATACAGGAGAACAAGTTTATATCGCCATCAAGGCCTCTTCAGAGGCTAATCAATATTGGATGTATGTCGATGAATTTATGGTGGTGTCCTGCGGCGCTCCTGCGGATGTCGCTATGGCTGAAATAACGGAAACATCGGCCAAAGTTGATTTTGTTTCTCCGGCCGCCAATTTTGTGGTGGCCTACAAAAAGGCATCCGAATCCGCATGGACGGAAGTGAATGCTTCCGCCAAACCGGTACAAATTTCCAATCTGGATCCGGGTTATACCTATCAAGTAAAGGTAAAGGCCTTCTGTTCTTCCGATGATGAAAGTCTGTTCTCGGAAGCTGTTACATTCTCCACGCCTTGTTTCCCCTTGGCATTTCCTTTGATAGAAGATTTTTCTTCGGCTCTGAGCATCCCGCTTTGCTGGGATTCCACCCCATCGCAGGGGTATAACGGAGCCTGGAAGATCTATAAGAGATTCGACGGCAATTACCTTGAGTTTTCCGGTGGGAATAGTTCCTGGGGTAAGATTTCCACGCCCGATGTGGATTTGACAGGAGACATAGATATGGATCGTCTTGAAATGGCGATGATGTATAGATTCAATAATTACGATACCAAAGGGGAACGTCTGTGGATTTCTTACAGTACCGATAAAGGCGGTACTTGGGATACCATCAGGGAACTTGATAAGAACAATGCCCAAGAGGTATTGGCTATCAAGTTAGGTGATTATGTAACGGGTGCTTCCACCATCAGGATGCGTCTGGAAGCGATAGGCAAGGGCAGCAGCGGATTTTCCATTCAGGTTTATGATTTCAAGATTCGCCAGGCGCCGATTTGCTTCCCGCCCACCAATCTCCGTATTGAAGACGAGATAATGTATAATGCAACCACTTTGGTCTGGACTCAACCTGATTCTTCGCATGACGGTGCGATAAAGAACTATTCGGTGGTTTATGGAGATATCGAGTTGGCTGAAAATAAAACGGTGGTTGCTTCCGATACGATGATTACGCTTGCCGATTTGGTTCAGCATACCCAATATGAGGCTCGTGTAAGCACCGTTTGTCAGACCGAGTCCAGCGAGGCGGTAAAAATCACTTGGGAAACGCCGTATTCTTGCTTGAAAGTCGATACGCTGAAGATAGGGGCTTTATTGCCTACGAGTGCCGAATTGTCTTGGAGTTCGAAACACGAGGTATTTGAAATCCGCTACAAAACGGAATCCGATAGCCTTTGGACCGTGATGGAAAATATATCGACCAAGAATTATACGTTGCAGAATCTTCTTCCTGCCGCCAATTACACGATAAAAGTCCGTGCCGTCTGCGGTTCGGATGATGCCAGCCTTTGGGACAGCGTAGTTTTGCAGATGCCTCATGGCATAGTGCCTTTGCCCTATTCCGAAAATTTCGAGCAGACTAAAGACAGTCTGCCGGCTTGGTGGAGGTATAGCAAACTGGCAGGCACCAGCCCCAATATGCAGTGGGTGGCCAAAACCGACAAGGTAAAGGAAGGCGCAAAGTCGTTGGCATATAATTCAAGTATGATTCCTGCCGGTAATATCGCCCTTGTTTCAACGCCTCTGCTCGATTTTTCGTATGATGCTGTATATACGCTCGATTTTTGGGTTTACAGACCTGCATACTATTCTAAGAAAGATGATCAATTGAGAGTTTTTGTGGGTCAATCTCCGTTCGATACAGTCGATGCCCGTTTGATCAAGGTTATTTATCGGGATATAGAAAAGGAACCGGTGGAAACCAAGGAGGAAGATGATTGGTATCACTATTCGATAGAGTTGAAAAATGTAGAGGGCTACCGCTATATTCTCTTATGCGGGATTTCCTATTATGGAAATTCGATTTATGTGGATGATTTCAAGGTGAATGCCTTGTATGAAACTAATCTGGGTGTCGTAAATGTCGCGCCTATTGTTCCGCGTGCCAACTTAGACAAGGAAACCGTGCGTGTAAGCCTGAACAATACAGGTCTGGACGACTTTAGCGGCAATGCAAGCCTCTGCTTTAGTGTAGATGGCAAGGATACGGTAAAGGAAAGCGTTTCTTTTGCCGAAGAACCTCTTGCGCCCGAAACGGATGAATTCGAATATACCTTTAACGCCAAGGCTGATTTCTCACAGGTGGGAGCCCACAAACTCAGTGTCTGGGTAGAAGCACAAGGGGATCCCGAATTCGACAACAGGGGCGTTATCGACGTTTTGCATTATGCTCCGGTTGTGTTGCCCTATAACACTTTCTTCTGTGATTCCATCGAACAGGAAAAGTATATCTATACGATGAATCTGAATGAAGATAGCCTTGCTTGGGTACGTGCCGCTGATTCGGGCATGTATCTGGCTCCCAATGCCAATTTGGATGCCAACGATATCTTCTTTACCCCCGGTATGGAAATGCCCGTAGGTGTTTATGAAATCAATCTGGTTTACGGAACGGCAACGGAAGGAAAAACCGAAGCGATGCAATTGGCCTTGGTAAGCGGTTTCGATACGCTTGGCGGAATGGAGGTGGCTTCCCTGAATGCCATTACGCAAACCGATACCTCTTTGGTACAGGAATTGGCGGTGGAAGAAGCCGGTGTTTACATGCTGCGTTTTACCGCCAAAAGCGAAAAAGACCAAGGCGGTATCAATGTGTTTGCGTTGAATGTCAAAAATACCTTGGCGTATGTTGATCTTGCCGAAGATATCTGCCAAGGTGATACTTATCCTTTCGGTGGAATGGATTTGACCGAAGCCGGCACATATACAGATACCGTTCGGCACGAAGAAGCGGCAGATACCGTCTTTACGCTTGTTTTGTCGGTAAATCCCGTTTACGGATTTTCTCTCGATACCACGGTTTGCCAAGGACAGAGCATTGAATTTGGCGGACGTGTTTATACCGAAAGCGGAGAATTCAAGGCGGAATATAAAACGGTAAAAGGTTGCGACAGTATCTATAGCATCAAACTGACGGTTAATCCCAAAGCGATGGCTCCTGTTATCAGCGGCGAATCGGTTGAGGGCAAGAACCAGTGGATACTGACCGCTTCTACCGAAGAACCGGCTGTTCAGTGGTATCTCAATGATAAAGAAATCGAAGATGCCGATAGCCTGGTATATCTTGCCGAACAGGAAGGCGTTTATCATGCTACGGCAACCAACGATTGCGGAGAATCGGAAGCGAGCAACAAAATCGAAGTGAAGTTCGTTGCCATCGAAGGCGCGGATATGGTCCAGGCTCCTTCCGTTTATCCGAATCCTGCACGTGAAACGGTGTATGTCAAGGCTTCCGAATCGATTAAACGTATTGTGATTTATGCCCCGAACGGCAAAACGGTTAAAAAGTTGGCCGGCAACCATAGCGGTATGCTTACTTTGTCTGTTGAAGACTTGAATGCCGGTGTCTATGTGATGCAGGTGGTTACCTCGAGCGGTACATACAATTACAAATTGGTAGTAAACGAATAGTTTGTTTGTTTTGATGATGGCGGTTTGCAACGCAAACCGCCATCATTTTTATAAAAGTAGTTGAAATATGAAAGTTTTAATAAGA
>CAMWTX010000127.1 GCA_947177315.1 uncultured Bacteroidales bacterium
GGCACGTTCTCAAAAAACTCCACCGCCTGCGAGATGCTCATATCCAGCACATCGTTAATCGACTTGCCTTTGTAGCGTATCTCCAAGGTCTCGCGGTTGTAGCGTTTGCCGTTGCATTCCTCGCAGGTTACATATACGTCGGGCAGAAAGTTCATTTCGATGGTTTCAAGCCCTGCGCCGCTGCACTTTTCGCACCGTCCGCCCTTTACGTTGAACGAGAAACGCCCGGCCTTGTAGCCGCGTATCTTGGAATCGGGCAGTTCGGCGTAGAGTTGGCGTATGTCGTCGAAAACGCCCACATAGGTGGCGGGGTTCGAGCGCGGAGAACGCCCGATAGGGGCTTGATCAACCTCGATTACCTTGTCGATATGGCCCAATCCTTCGATGTTTTTGTAGGGGAGGGGTTCGGTTTGGGAACGGTAGAAATAGCGGCTCAGCACCGGTTGCAGCGTTTGCCCCACCAAGGAGGATTTGCCGCTGCCCGAAACACCGGTTACACAGATAAACGTGCCCAAAGGAATATCGAGATCTACATTCTTGAGGTTATGTCCGGTGGCGCCTTCCAGCAACAGGTGTTTGCCGTTGCCTTTGCGTCTTTGCTGCGGCACGGCGATTTGCCGGATGCCGTTGAGGTAGTCGGTGGTGATGGATTTCTGCCGGAGAAATTCGGCAGGCGTTCCGCAGGCGGTTACCTTGCCGCCCTGCAGGCCCGAACCGGGGCCTATATCCACAATGTAATCGGCCTCGCGCATCATTTCCTCATCGTGTTCCACCACAATTACGGTATTGCCCATATCGCGCAGATGCTTGAGCGAATCTATGAGTTTGTGGTTGTCGCGCTGGTGCAGCCCGATGCTGGGTTCATCCAGGATATAGAGCACGCCCACCAGTTTCGAGCCTATCTGCGTGGCCAGACGGATACGTTGGGATTCGCCGCCCGAAAGCCCGCCCGTTTCGCGGCCCAAAGACAGATAGCCGATACCCACGTCTAAAAGGAAACCGATACGGTTCTTGATTTCGCGCAGTATCTCATGCCCGATCTTGCGCTGGCTTTCGCTCAGTTGGGGTTCCACCTCGCTGATCCATTGGTGCAGTTCGTCAAGCCCCATGGCCGAAAGCTGGGCTATGTTTTTGTCGGCAATCTTGTAGTGCAGGGATATCTTTTGCAGGCGGTCGCCGCCGCATTCGCTGCAGGTGCGGGTGGTCATGAACTGCGCCGCCCATTTCTGTTCGCGCGGCCCGCCTTCTTCGTAGAGCCGTTTGAGGTAGAAGAAAAGCCCGTCAAAGTCTATGTCTATCTTGCGCGTAACCCCCAAAGCCTTGTTCTTTTCCTCCACGCATTTGTGTTCGCCCTTCAGAATGGCGTCAAGCCCTTCCTTGCTGATTTTTTTGATAGGCGTGCGCAAATCAAAACCGTAAACCTTTCCGATCAGTTCCATTTGCGAAAGAATCCAGCCTTCGCCCAGATGGCTGTCTTTCTTATCGGTGCTGACGGGTACCAGTCCGCCTTGGTTGATGCAGAGGTTCGGGTCGGGAATGATTTTGTCCATGTCGGGAAAAATCTCTTTTCCCAGCCCGTTGCATACCGGGCAGGCACCGTAAGGCGAGTTGAACGAAAAAGTGTTGGGCTCGGGTTCGGGATAGGAAATGCCGGAGGTGGGGCACATCAAGGTCTTGCTGTAATAATGCGCTTTTTGGGTGGCCTCATCATAAATCATCACACGCCCCTTGCCTTGTTTCAAGGCGGCTTTGATGCTTTGGGAAAGACGGCTCCTGTTCTTTTCGTTCACCGTCATTTTGTCAATCACCACCTCGATGTCGTGCGTTTTGTAGCGGTCCAGATACATACCGAAAGTAATATCGGTAATCTCGCCGTCGGCACGCACTTTCAGGTAACCTTGTTTGCGCACGCTTTCGAACAGCTCGCGGTAATGTCCTTTGCGGCCGCTTACCAGTGGGGCGAGAATCAGAATGCGTTTTTCCCCGTAGTCTTTCAGAATCAGGTCTTGTATCTGCTCCTCGGTGTATTTTACCATTTTTTCGCCGGTAACGTAGGAATAGGCTTCCCCGATACGGGCAAAGAGCAAACGCAGGTAGTCGTAGATTTCGGTAACGGTGCCCACCGTGGAACGGGGGTTCTTGTTGGTGGTCTTCTGCTCGATGGCGATTACCGGGCTCAAGCCCTCGATCTTATCTACGTCGGGGCGTTCCAGCGTGCCGATGAACTGGCGGGCGTAGGCCGAAAAGGTTTCCATATAGCGGCGTTGCCCTTCGGCGTAGATGGTGTCGAAGGCGATAGACGATTTGCCGCTGCCGCTCAAGCCGGTGATCACGATGAGTTTGTTGAGCGGAAGCTTCAGGTCTATGTTCTGCAGGTTGTGCGCCCGCGCTCCATATACGGATAGTTGTTTGCTTTCCATGTCAGCTTATTTTTGCCCAAAAGTTTTCTTTTCCCTCTTTCTGCATTTCCTTTGCCAGGCCTTGGTGTTCGGGCTTCACCAGGTCGGGGTCTTCCTGTAGTATTTCCGTGGCCGAATAACGGGCGGCGCGTACAATGTTCTCGTCTTGCACGATGTCCGCCAGTTTCAGGGCCAAAAGACCGCTTTGCCGCGTTCCCTGCAAATCGCCCGGGCCGCGCAGTTTCAGGTCGGCTTCGGCAATCTTGAAACCGTCGTTGGTGGCCACCATTGTTTGGATGCGTTCCTGGGCGTCTTGGCTCAGTTTGTCGGAACTCATCAGGATACAGAACGACTGTTCCGCGCCACGACCCACACGGCCGCGCAGCTGGTGCAGTTGCGCCAGCCCGAAACGCTCGCTGTTCTCGATTACCATCACGCTCGCGTTGGGCACATCCACGCCCACCTCGATAACCGTGGTGGCCACCATGATTTGCGTTTCACCTTTCTTGAACCGCTGCATTTCGAATTCCTTGGCTTCGGCTTTCATCTTTCCGTGCACGATGCTCAGCTGGTAGTCGGGTATCGGAAAGGCGCGGCTTATGCTTTCATAACCGTCCATCAGGTCTTTCAAATCCGAATTTTCCGACTCCTGGATAAGCGGATAAACGATATAGACCTGCCGGCCCTTGGCTATTTCCTGCCGCATAAAGGCAAAGAGCTTCAATCGGTCTCTGTCGGTAAGGTGAAGGGTCTTTACCGGCTTGCGGTTGGGCGGCAGTTCATCAATTACCGACACTTCCAAATCGCCGTAAAGGGTCATGCCGAGCGTACGCGGAATGGGGGTGGCGGTCATTACCAACACATGGGGCGGAACCTTGCTTTTAGCCCACAGCCGGGCGCGTTGCGCCACCCCGAAACGGTGTTGCTCGTCGATTACCGCAAGCCCCAGGTTCCGGAACACCACATCTTCTTCCAGCACCGCGTGGGTGCCTACCAGCAGGTGCATCTGCCCGTCGGCAAGCAGGTTCAGCAATATGTCGCGGTCTTTCTTGGTGGTCGAGCCCGTGAGCAGCCCGATACGCACGTTCATTTTGGCCAGCATCTTCGACAGGCTCGCAAAATGCTGTTTCGCCAGAATTTCGGTGGGAGCCATCAGGCAGGCCTGAAAACCGTTATCGACCGCCAGCAGCATGCACATCAGGGCCACGATGGTTTTTCCGCTGCCCACATCGCCTTGCAGGAGGCGGTTCATCTGATAGCCGGTGCGGGTGTCGCCGCGTATTTCCTTTACCACGCGCTTCTGCGCGCCGGTAAGTTCAAAGGCAAGGTTGTTGTTGAAGAAATACAGGAAATTGTCGCCCACTTTGTCGAACACCAAGCCGCGAACCTTGCTGGCGCGCAGTTTCTGTTTGAGAATCTTGAGTTGCAGGAACAGCAGCTCTTCGAACTTGAGGCGTTGGCGCGCCGCTTCGGCAAAGGCAAGGCTGTCGGGGTGGTGTATCTGCCGGTAGGCATCCTCGCGCGAAAGCAGGCGGTAACGGCCCACGATATGGGGCGGCAGTATTTCGGGAATGCTTTTGTAGGCCTGGAGGCACAGGTTCTGCGTGATGCCGGCCATCACCTTGGCCGAAAGACCCCGGTTCTTCATGTTCTCGGTGGAGGGATAGAGCGGCTGTATGCCCAAGCCCTCGCCCTCGGCGGGTTTATCGGGGTCTATGGTCTCGATTTCGGGGTGGTTGAGACTCAGTTGGTGGTTAAAAATCACCGGTTTTCCAAACGCACTGATAAAAGCGTTGGTCTTTACCTTTTGTGAAATCCATTTGATGCCCGAGAACCATACCAGTTCGATGCTTCCCGTTTCGTCGGTGAGACGGGCGGTAAAGCGTTTGCTTTTGCCGAATCCCTTTTCGGCGATGCCGGTAATCCGGCCCCTTATCGCCACCGGGTTGCGGTCGTCGCGAATCTGCCCGATCTTGATGAAATTTCCTTTTTCGACATAGCGGAACGGAAAATAATTCAACAGGTCCCAATAGGTACGTATGCCCGCTTCGGCTTTCAATACTTGAGCCTTGGCAGGGCCTACGCCCTTGAGGTATTCTATCTCTTGTGAACCGAAATCGAACATATTCCGTTTTATTCTCTCGAACCTAAAATGGTGATGCTTCCGCTCTGGTATTTCTTCTTGCCGTAGGCGTTCCTGTAGGAGATAAAGTAGAAGTAAGCGCCGTCGGGGAGTTTTTTGTTGCCGTTTTTCAGACAGCCGTTCCATGCAAACTCATCGGGATTCTTCAGTTTTTCGTGCAGCACGTGCGTGCCCTTGCGATCCACAATCAGGACATCCACCTCGTAGCAATGGTCAATCTGTTTGAACTTAAGCACGTCGTTCACGCCGTCGCCATTGGGAGTGAACACATTGGGCACGGACAGGCTCGGCTTGCAGTCCTCTTCGGAAACGGTAATCTGCCGGGTGTTGACGCAACCCATCGTATCGACCACGAACAGGGCTAAGGAAACCTCCTTGTCCACCTTGATAACGGACGGAGAAAAGAGCGAGGTATCGTCCAAGGGCGAGAAAAGGTCGTCGAGGTTGCCCTCCTGCCAGCTGTAGCGCGTGGAGGGAA
>CAMWTX010000128.1 GCA_947177315.1 uncultured Bacteroidales bacterium
TGTTTTGGGAGCGTATTCGGGGAGCTAACCTTTGCGGTACGGAAAACTGGAGGGCGATTACAAATGCCTGCAGGCCGTGGAACTGGTTGATCAGAATCCTATCGGGCGTTCCAGCCGCTCCAATCCCGCCACCTACCTGAAGGCTTTCGACGACATACGCGACCTGTTCGCCGCCCAGCCTCTGGCCAAGAAACGGCTCTTCGCGCCCGGCTATTTTTCGTTCAACGTGCAGGGTGGCCGTTGCGAGACCTGCCAGGGGGAAGGCACAATCAAGGTGGAGATGCAGTTTATGGCAGACCTTTTTCTCGAATGCGACCAATGCCACGGCAAGCGGTTCAAGGAGGAGGTGTTGGAAATAAAATACCGCGACAAGAACATTGCCGATGTGCTGGAAATGACCATCGACGAAGCCTTGGAATTCTTTTCCGCCGACATGGGCGATTCCTGCGTGAAACGTCTGTGCGCCAAACTGCAGGTCTTGCAGGACGTGGGCTTGGGATACCTGCATCTGGGGCAGTCTTCGAGCAGCCTTTCGGGCGGAGAGGCCCAACGGGTCAAGCTTGCCTATTTCCTGTGCCGGGGCAATGCCGAAGAAAAAGGACATACGCTCTTTATCTTCGACGAACCCACCACCGGGCTGCATTTTCACGACATACGCAAACTGCAGATCGCTTTCGACGCCTTGATTGCCCGCGGGCATACCGTGCTGGTGATCGAACATCAGCTGGATGTGGTGAAACTGGCCGATTGGATCATCGACGTAGGCCCCGAAGGCGGCGCCGCGGGCGGGAACATCGTGTTTGAAGGCGTTCCCGAAGAGCTCATCAAGGTAAAGGAATCTTATACGGGGCGTTTTCTGAAAGAAAAATTAGCCTTACCCTCGGCAGGCCTGCCCAAAGGCAAGACCTCCGCCAAGGCCAAAGCCAAAAAGAAACAGTAAGATGGAAATCAAGCAGGACTGGCCGTTACAGAAGTTCAATACTTTCGGCCTGGATATCGATTGCGCCTATTATGCCGAGGTTTCTCAAAAAGAAGAGCTGCAACAGCTCCTGGAGGACGAAAGATTTGCCGACCTGCCCAAGTTCTGGCTCGGCGGCGGCAGCAACACCTTGTTTTTGGGCGACTTTCCGGGACTAGTGGTGCGCTTGGCGAACAAGGGCGTGGAACTGGTACGCGAGGACACGATTTCGGTGGTGCTGCGCGTGGGCGCCGGGGAGGTTTGGCGCGACTTGGTGCGCAAAACCGTGCAACAGGGCTGGTGGGGGCTGGAGAACCTTACCGATATTCCCGGAAGCGTGGGCGGCGCGGCGGTGCAGAACATGGGGGCCTACGGCGCGGAAATAGCCGATGCGATAGAAAGCGTGGAGGTGTTCGATACCGAAACCCGCCAGTTCTACGAAATTCCGCGGGATGAATGCGGCTACGCCTACCGCAGGAGCCGGTTCAAACACCAGGAAAGGCTTATCGTTTGGTCGGTGGTGTTGCGGCTGGGAAAACTGGCGCATCCGCGTGTGGAATACGACGGCATTTCCCAACTCCTGTCCGAAGGCAAGGAAAACGACCTTGCCGCCATTGCCCAGGCGGTGGCCACCTTGCGCAAGCAGAAACTGCCCGATTTAAAGCAACTGGGCTGCGCGGGCAGTTTCTTTACCAATCCGGTGGTCAGCGAAAGCCGCTATCGGGAACTGCAGGCTTCCTATCCCAAGATGCCGGCGCACAAAACGCCCGAAGGCTACAAGCTCTCGGCCGGCTGGCTTATCGACCAATGCGGATGGAAAGGCTACCGGGAGGGCGATGCGGGCGTCTATGAAAAACAAGCCTTGGTGCTGGTGAACCACGGTTCGGCCACGGGCGAGGAACTGTGGGATCTCGCCCTGCGCATCAAAGCCAACGTATGGCAGAAATTCCAGGTGGAAATAGAGCCGGAAGCCTGCGTGGTGAACGGGCGCGAAAAAGAAGAAGACCGACGCTACAAGGAAGTGCTGGACATCATGTATCACAGCCTGCCCATGTTCCAACGCATCGGCGCGGCGGCCTACAAGCCCAACCTCAAGAACACCGAACAGATGATGGAGGCTCTGAACCATCCCTACCGCCACTTCAAGAGCATCCACGTGGCCGGCACAAACGGCAAAGGCTCCTGCTCCCACCTGCTGGCCTCCGTCTTTCAGGCCGCCGGCTACAAGACGGGGCTTTACACCTCGCCCCACCTGCGCGATTTCAGGGAACGCATCCGCGTGAACGGGCAGATGATAAGCAAGAACGACGTGGTGGCATTCTACGAAAGGAACAAGGAGATGTTCGCCAAGGTAAAGGCCTCTTTCTTTGAAATGACGGTGGCGATGGCTTTCGATTATTTTGCCCGGAAAGAAGTGGATATAGCCGTTATCGAGGTGGGCATGGGCGGACGTCTGGATTCTACCAACGTAATCACGCCGCAACTGAGCCTTATCACCAACATCAGTTTTGACCACATGCAGTTCTTGGGCGATACCCTGCCGAAAATCGCCGCCGAGAAAGCCGGCATCATCAAGGAAGGCGTTCCGGTGGTCATCAGCGAAAGTCAGCTGGCGGTGCATCCGGTGTTCAGCCGTTTCGCCCAGGAAAAGAACGCGCCCATCCTGTTTGCCGATACCGTCTTTTCGTTGCAGAACGTCCGCAACGAAGGCACCTCCTTTTGGTTCGACGTGCTCAAATACGGGCAACCTTATCTCGAAAACCTCTCCTGCGACATAGCCGGAGACCGCTACGAAACCAAGAACCTCTCCGGTGTGCTGGCCGCGCTCGATATCCTGCAACAGGAATTCGACCTACCGCAGACCGCCATACGGCAAGGCATCGCCCATGCCGCCCAAAGCACGGGTCTGATGGGACGCTGGCAATGCCTGGGGCAGAATCCGCTCGTTTATTGCGATACCGGCCACAACGAAGCCGGCATCCGCCTGGTATTGCAACAGATTTCCAAAATCGACTACAAAAGGCTGCATATCGTCTGGGGCATGGTCAAAGACAAAGACATCAGCACCATTCTGGCCATGCTGCCTGTTTCGGCCACCTATTATTTCTGTCAGGCACCGCAGGAACGCGCCCTGCCCGTCAAGGATCTGGCGGAAAAGGCGGCGGCCTACGGATTGAACGGAAAAGGCTACGACTCGGTGGCACAGGCCTTGGAAGCCGCCCGGAAGCAAGCCGATAAAGAAGACTTGATCTATGTGGGCGGCAGCACATTCGTGGTCGCCGAAATTTGCTGAACATGAAAAAGATTCCCGGAACATTCACGATTGTCTGCTACATTATTCTGGCCGCCGCCATACTCACCTGGATCATTCCCGGCGGGGAATACCTGCGCGAGAGCCAGACGGTAAACGGCGTGGCGAGGGAAGTGGTCGTGGATGATTCCTTCCATTACGTGGAACCCGCCCCGCAGACGTATTCGGTGCTGTTCGCCCTCTTCAAAGGATTTGTGGATAAAGCCGACATCATCGTTTTCGTGCTTATGGTGGGCGGCGCGTTCTGGATTCTCAACAGCACCCATGCCATCGACCGTGGCGTGCGCGCTTTCGTGCGGTTCACGCAAGTCTGCCGACAGAAGAAATGGCTTCGGAAAACCGATATCGATTTGGTGGTGCTGGCGGTCATCACGGTTATGTTCAGCCTTTTCGGGGCGGTTTTCGGCATGAGTGAGGAAACCATCGCCTTTATCATCGTATTCGTGCCGATGGCCGTTTCGATGGGCTACGATTCGATTACGGGCGTATGCATCTCTTATTTGGCCGCGCACGTAGGCTTTGCCGGCGCGATGCTCAACCCTTTCACGATCGGCATCGCCCAAGGCATCGCCGGCATTCCGCTCTTTTCGGGGCTCGGTTACCGGGTCTTCTGCTGGGCGGTGCTCACCGCCATCGCGCTGGTGTTTATCCTTATCTACGCCAAGCGTGTCAAGCGCGATCCGAAGAAATCGCCCGTCTATAAGATAGACGAATACTGGCGCCAACGGGTGCAGGCCAACCAGGACGAAAAGGCCGAAGAAAACACCGTTCCGCGCATCCTTTATATTCTGTTTGCATTCCTGACGCTGGTGCAGGTCTTTTTCGCCATACGGTTTCCCCTTACACGCATCGAAATCGGAACGCAATCGGTGCAACTCTGCCTCCTGCCCGTGCTCGCCGCCCTGTTTCTGTTCTGGGGCGTGTTTTCCTGCCGTAAATCGGTGGCGGCCTTCAACCTGCAGCTGCTTTTCTTTACCGTCTTTTACTTAGTGGTGGGCGTGCTCGGCTACCAATGGTATATCATGGAAATCTCGGCGCTCTTCCTGGCCATGGGGCTCAGTGCGGGCATCGCCGCCGGCCAAGGGCTCGACAAGGTGATGGGGCTTTTTCTCGAAGGTGTCAAGGATATTCTCGTGCCGGCCATGGTGATCGGCCTGGCAAGCGGCATCATCTTTATCCTGCAGGAAGGCAAGGTCATCGACACCCTGCTGCACGGGGTGGCTTCGGCCATGTCGAAGATGGGCGAAATCGCCTCGGTGGGCGTGATGTACGCTTTCCAGACCCTGCTGAATGTGGTGATGCCTTCCGGAAGCGCCAAGGCCGCCCTGACGATGCCCATCATGAGCCAGTTCGCCGACCTGATCCATATCTCGCGCCAGACCACGGTGCTGGCTTTCCAATTCGGAGACGGCTTCACCAATATGCTCACCCCCACTTCGGGCATCCTGCTGGGCGTGCTGGGCGTAGCCAAAATACCCTACACGCTTTGGCTGCGCTGGGTATGGAAATTCATCCTCTTTCTGATTGCGGTGGGATTCCTGCTCATTATCCCCACCCTCTTTCTCCCTTTGGCGGGCTTCTAAGAAAATTGTCCGTTTATTGTTGATAACTTCCCGCCCCCGATGTAAAAAATACCATGTCTCTTATACAAATATCCGAGACAACGAGACCTCTCTACATATCGAATGACGT
>CAMWTX010000129.1 GCA_947177315.1 uncultured Bacteroidales bacterium
TGACGAGCGTACCGATAAACGTCGAGCACGTAATCATGCCGTCGTAAAACGTGGCATCGCCGCCCATATGCTTGTAAGCGTTCCGTATTTCAGAATGTCTATCCATAATGAGGGTTATTTCTTTATCTTCTTAATGATAGCGGCCATATTCTCACCTAAATTGCGCATATTGGCCATGCCTTCTTCATCGTCGAGCACTTCGCCGATGTTTTTGCCATAGACCATATTCCAATACGTCGAACCCACCACGACCATCTCTTTATTGAGCATAAAATGGTTCATCGTATCGACGGCGGTGAGGCCACCGCCGCGACGGACAGCGGCCACGGACGCGCCGACCTTGTGGCGCAACAGGCCCGGATTGGTGGCAACCACCACGCCGCCGCGCTCTAAAAAGGCCTTCATCTTGGCCGATACCTCGGCGGAATAAACGGGCGAGCCGAGTATCAGGCCGTCGGCTTCCGCCAGTTTATGGAAAATCTCTACAAAACCGTCGTTTTTTAATGCGCAGTTGCCTTGGCCCTTGCAGGCGAAGCAAGCGCGGCAAGGCAGTATCTCATGGTCGGCCAGCTGTATCAGTTCGGTTTCGATGCCTGCGTTGTTGAGTTCCTCGAACACCTTACGAATCAGAATCGCCGTGTTGCCGTCCTTACGGGCGCTACCGTTGATGCCGATTACTTTCATACGGACTCGTTTTGTATGGCTATTCCAAAAAAGATTTCAAATCCTCGTGGCAGAACTTCGTGGGGGTAAACTCCACAATCTGATAGTCCGCAATGTCGTGGATATGGAACGGGTCTTGCGCCAGGATAGCATCCACGGCGGCACGGCTGTTGGCCTTAAGCATAATCACGCCACCCACACGGGGCGTCTGCGGCCCGGAGGTGATGAGGTCGCCCGCCGCGTAATGCACGGTCAGAAAATCACGGTGCGCCTGGAGGAAGCGGTCAACTTCCTCCAAGGGCTTCTTATAGGTCAGAATGGCGATAAACATTATTTCCCCATCACGTAGGCGTCGATGGCCGAGGCGGCCTTGCGGGCGGCGCCCATGGCGAGGATTACGGTGGCCGCGCCGCTTACCACGTCGCCGGCGGCGAATACGCCGGGGCGGGAGGTGGCGCCGTTTTCATCGGCCACGATGCAGCCCTTGCGGCTGGTTTCCAAACCCGGTATCGAGTGCGCCAGCATCGGGTTGGCCACCGTGCCGAGCGACATGATCACTTCATCTACCTCCACTTCGAATTCCGAGCCGGGCATTTCCACCGGGCTGCGGCGACCCGAAGCGTCCGGTTCGCCCAATTCCATGCGGATGCATTTGATGGCCCTTACCCAACCTTTGTCATCGCCCAAAATCTCTACGGGATTGGTCAGCTCCATAAAGTGGATGCCTTCCTCGTGCGCGTGGTGAACTTCTTCCTTGCGCGCCGGCATTTCGTTTTCGGTACGGCGGTAAATGATATATACGTCGGAACCGAGACGTTTGGCGGTACGGGCGGCATCCATCGCTACATTTCCGCCCCCTACCACCGCCACTTTCTTGCCGATGAACACCGGCGTGGCGTAGTCTTCCCGGTAAGCTTTCATGAGGTTGGAGCGCGTAAGCAACTCATTGGCGGAAACCACGCCGTTGAGGTTTTCGCCCGGAATGTTCATGAAACGGGGCAGACCCGCGCCCGAACCGATAAACACCGCATCGTATTTCTCAACGTCCATCAAGTGGTTCACCGTATCGGTCTTGCCGATAATCACGTCCGTTTCGAATTCAACGCCCAGTTTCTTGAGGTTTTCGATTTCGTGCGCCACGATGGCCTTGGGCAGACGGAATTCGGGAATACCATATACCAACACGCCGCCGGCCTTGTGCAAGGCTTCGAAAACGGTTACCGAATAACCCTTCTTCGCCAGGTCGCCCGCGCAGGTAAGACCCGCCGGGCCACTGCCCACCACCGCCACTTTCTTGCCGTTGGGAGCCGGTTTTTCCACCTTGGCGCCCCCGTTGGCACGGGTGTAGTCGGCCACGAAACGTTCCAACTTGCCGATGGCCACCGGTTCAAATTTCTTGCCCATCACACAGGAACCCTCGCATTGCGATTCCTGAGGGCAGACACGGCCGCACACCGCCGGCAAAGCCGAGTCGATGGCGATAACACGGGCGGCTTCTTCAAAGTTGCGTTGCGTTATCTGAGAAATAAACTGCGGAATCTTGATGGAAACCGGGCAGGCTTCCATACAGGCAGGCTTCTTGCATTGCAGGCAGCGGGAGGCTTCCAGCACGGCTTCCTCCATATTGTAACCCAGACATACTTCCTTAAAGTTGCGGCTGCGTTCGATAGGATCCTGTTCCTTTACGGGAACCCGTTTTTTCTTGTCGAACTCGCATGTTCCGCCCTCGCATTCGCGCAAGGCTGCCGATTCTTCCACGGCGGCGGCCAGGTTGCAGTGGTGGTCTGCGGTATTCTTGGCAATCTCGTGCTGGCGGTACATGCCCTGACGGCGCATGGCTTCGTCGAAATCCACCTGGTGGGCGTCGAATTCAGGACCGTCCACGCAGGCGAACCGTGTCTTTCCACCCACCGTTACACGGCAGGCGCCGCACATCCCCGTACCATCTACCATCAGCGTGTTGAGGCTCACAACCGTGGGGATATTGTATTCTTTGGTGAGCAAGGAAACGAACTTCATCATGATCATAGGTCCGATGCAGATCACCTGGTCGTATTTCTTGCCCTTGTTGTCGATCAAATCCTTGATAAGGTCCGTTACGCGGCCGTGGAAACCGGCGGTTCCGTCGTCGGTGCACAGGAAAACTTCCTTGCCCACCGCACGCATTTCCTTTTCCAACACGAAGAGGTTGGCCGACCTTGCGCCCAGAATCACATCGCATGCCACGCCGTTTTCGTGCATCCATTTAACCTGCGGATACACGGGAGCGGCGGCGAAACCGCCGGCCACAAAGAGGATATTGCGTTTCTTCACTTCCGCCAGGTCTTCTTCGATAAAATCCGAAGGCCTGCCGAGCGGTCCCACTACATCCTGAAAACATTCACCCACGTTGAAAGCCCCCAGTTTCTTGGTGGATGCCCCCAACATCTGGAAAACGATGCGGATGGTGCCGCGCTGTGTATCGTAGTCGCAAACCGTGAGCGGTATGCGTTCACCCTGTTCATCGGGAATCACGATGAGAAACTGCCCCGGCTTGGCCGATTCCGCCAAACGCGGCGCATACACTTGCATGCTGATGATTTCAGGCGCGAGTGTTTCTTTTTCCAAAATTTCAAAACGTCTTGTTGCCATGGTTGTGGTTTTTATTTTTTCCTGCGTTTGCCCGGTTTGGTGTCGCGTGCCGTTTCAATGGCTTTGCGCGCCCTCCGTCCGGCCGCACTGTTGCTGCGTTTCTTTGCGGGTGCTTCTTCAAACACCGATCGGTCGAAAGCCGAGAAATCGTAACCTCTTTTCTTTTTTCCGCGGCTTTCCTGCCGGTAGTCTTCCGCATCGGGATCCACCATATTCTGCCATCCTGACCGTTTTACCTTCCATTCGGATTTTCGGTCGTCAAAACTGTCTTCGTTCCGTTTGCGGCCGGAGGAACGCGGCTTGCGTTCCTCGTAAGCCCTTTCTTCCCTGGGTTCCCGGCCTCTTCGCTTCGATTCCGAAGGTTTTTCGTCCTTGCCCGTAGCCGGTTCGGCAAACAGCTTGCGGTCGCCCCATACGGTGTGGTTCAGTCCGTCCAGGATATCGTTGCAGAAATGTTTGTCCACTTCTACGAAAGAACAGGTTTTGTATATCTCGATGCGGCCAATCTGGGCTTCCTTGGTGCCGATGCTGTCGTTGATGATGCCCAGCATGTTCTGAGGTTTGAGCCCGTCCATATGGCCGAGGTTGACGAAAATGCGCGTGAGCCCTTCGGCCACGCCTTTCTGTCCGCGTTTGGAATCGCCCCGGGGCTGCTTGCCCTTGCCTTCGGGGTTGCTCAGGTCTTCCACCACGGGCGCGTTGGCGTAGTATTCCGAAAAACGGTTGAACTCGCGCCATACAAAGCGTTTGATGATTTCTTCCTTGCTCAGGTCCTGCAACTTTTCGTAGATGCCCGGCAGGTAGTTTTCGATAGGACCCGCACCGTCGCCCATATCCAACTGCATCATGCGGTTGATCTGGTAGAGCAGCTGTTTTTCGCAGATTTCCTCGCCCTGCGGAATGGGTTGCAGCACGAAGTCCTTTTTGAGCACTTTCTGAATCTCTCTAAGCCTGCCTTTTTCGCGCGGAGTGATGATGGCGATGGAGATGCCGGTGGCCGAAGCCCTGCCTGTACGGCCGCTGCGGTGCACGTATTGTTCGGTTTCGTCCGGCAGGTTGTAGTTGAGCACGTGGGTCAGGTTGGTAACGTCCAGACCCCGCGCCGCCACATCGGTAGCCACCAGGAGCTGCAGGTTCTTGAGGCGGAAACGGCTCATGGCGTTGTCGCGCTGGGCCTGCGACAGGTCTCCGTGCAAGGCGTCGGCGTTGTAACCGTCTTTGATGAGCTGTTCGGCCACTTCCTGCGTTTCACGGCGCGTGCGGCAAAAGATGATGGAATAGATTTCGGGATAGAAATCGATGATGCGCTTCAAGGCAAGATAACGTTGGCGCGAGTTCACCATGTAGTAGTGGTGCGTTACGTTGGCCGAGCCCTCGTTGCGCGTGCCGATAACGATTTCCTGCGGATCGTGCATATAACGGTTCGCCAGCGTGCGTATTTCTTTGGGCATGGTGGCCGAGAACAGCCAGGTATGCTTGTCTTCGGGCGTGTTTTCGAGAATGCCGTCCAATTCATCGCGGAAGCCCATGTTGAGCATTTCATCGGCTTCGTCGAACACCACGGTCTGCAAGTTCTGTCTATTATACAAAT
>CAMWTX010000130.1 GCA_947177315.1 uncultured Bacteroidales bacterium
CGATTAAGGCGATGGCGGTGCGCGAAAACTATGTGAACTCGGCGGTGGCGGAGGCTGTCTTTACGGTGGCTACGGTGGCGAACGAGGCCGAACAGACATCGAGTTTGGTGGTGTACGCCCAAGACCGCACAATCTGTCTTTCGGAAGAGGCCGGGGAGGTGAGCGTCTATACCATGGACGGACGGCGGGTGTTCTGTGGCAAGGCCGTGCGGATTCCCGTGTCCGCGGGCGGTCTCTATATCGTGCATGTGGCCGGCAGGAGCTATAAATTGCCGGTGCTGTAAGGGCTATTGGTATTGTATAAGAAGGCGGAGCCTGTTTGCACAGGCTCCGCCTTCTTATTTTCCGCACCGATTGTAAAAGTGGTGGCGGTGCATTATCTTTACAGAATCTTACAGCAATATCTCAAACCATGAAAAAACGCATAAAATCCGCATTGATTTCGGTGTTCCACAAGGAAGGCCTGGACGAACTGTTGAGCGTTCTCAAACGTTTCGACGTAAAGGTGTATTCTACCGGCGGCACCTACGACTATGTGAAGGGTTTCGGACTGGAAACGCAGACCGTGGAATCCGTAACGGGCTATCCCTCCATTTTGGGCGGCCGGGTCAAGACCTTGCATCCGGGCGTGATGGGCGGCATCCTGGGGCGCCGGGAAGTGGCGGAAGATATGGAAACGATGCAGAAATACGGCATCCCCGAAATCGATTTGGTGGTGGTGGATCTGTATCCGTTTGAGGAAACGCTCGCTTCGGGGGCCTCCGATGCCGACATTATTGAAAAGATAGATATCGGCGGCATCTCGCTGATCCGCGCCGGGGCTAAGAATTTCAAGGACGTGCTGATTGTGCCTTCGCAGGCGCAGTATGCCGAAGCCGCGCGGCTGCTGGCATCCGAGGCATCCACCACTTTGGAGGACCGCCGCCGTTTTGCCGCCTACGCCTTTGCCAAGAGTTCCGCCTACGACCAGGCTATCGGAAACTATTTCCGCATGACCGTGCCGGGCATGGAAGCCCAAGCCCCTTCGGAACCGAAGGCATCCAAATCTGTGCTCGGCGGCATCTCCGCCGAAAGCCGTGCCTTGCGTTATGGCGAAAATCCGCATCAGAAGGGGGCTTTCTACGGTTCGCTCGAAAATTGCTTTACCCAGCTGCACGGCAAGGAAATTTCGTACAACAATCTTCTGGATATCGATTCGGCCTTGGCATTGATCAAGGATTTTGGCAGCGAGCCGGCTTTTGCGGTGCTGAAACACAACAACGCCTGCGGGTTGGCGGTTCGCCCCACGGTATTCGAGGCCTATCGGGATGCCTTGGCGGGCGACCCGGTGTCGGCTTTCGGGGGCGTGCTGGTGTCGAACACACCGGTGGATGTGGAAACGGCGCGGGAGATAGACAAGATTTTTCTGGAAGTGCTGTTGGCGCCGGCCTATGCCGAAGAGGCCTTGGCGGTGCTCAAGAGCAAGAAAAACCGCGTGTTGCTGCAATACAGGGATTTCAGGATGGGCGACCCCTTGATCCGTTCCTGCCTTAATGGGGTGTTGGTTCAGGACCGCGACACGATGGCCGAATCGGAAACGATGCTCAAGACTGTTACCCAAAAGGCGCCGAGCCCGACGGAAACCGCCGATATGCTTTTTGCCAACCGTATCGTAAAACACAGCAAGTCGAACGCCATCGTGATCGCCAAAGGCGCGCAGTTGCTCGCTTCGGGCGTGGGGCAGACTTCGCGGGTGGATGCCTTGCAGCAGGCTATTGCCAAAGCCCTGCATTTCGGCTTTGACCTCCAGGGGGCGGTGGTGGCTTCCGATGCGTTCTTTCCGTTTGCCGACTGCGTGGAAATCGCGCACAAGGCCGGCATCACGGCTTTCATACAGCCCGGCGGTTCGGTGCGGGATGCCGAATCGATCGACTATTGCAACCGAAACGGCTTGGCGATGGTATTTACCGGGGTGCGGCATTTCAGGCATTAATGGAATGAAATCATGATACTCAAATATCTGATAGGCCTTGTGGCCCGTTTCGGGGATATGCTTTCGGCCGCCGGCTGGCGGTCAGGGCTGGTGCGTGTTACCACCACGCTGGCTGTGTTGGTCTGTGTGGGCTTGGTGGCTTGGGGATTGTATCTGCTGGTGCGTGTGATTCTGTCGAAAATCGTGCGGGCTATCGCCGCGCGGCACAAGAACCGCATCGGGGA
Organism: uncultured Bacteroidales bacterium; assembly: GCA_947177315.1. Lineage (GTDB taxonomy): Bacteria > Bacteroidota > Bacteroidia > Bacteroidales > P3 > Pullibacteroides. The sequence continues at coordinate 2,197 of CAMWTX010000130.1, forward strand.
GATATTGATTAAACGGCACGTAATCCGTCATACTTCCTATCTGGTGCTGTGTCTGGTGGCCAATGCCGCCGTTCCGTATATCTTTGAGGAGTTTCCGGCATGGATACCGTTCTTGCAACGTTTGCTGAGCGTGGGCGTGCTTTGGTTCATCGTGCGCATCGTTACGGGCATCCTTTGGTGTGTGGTCGATTACCAGGCCAGCGGCTCTCAGAGCAGGCCGCGCTCGTATAAAGGCTTGGTGCAGTTTGCCAATATCGTGGTCTATTTTTTAGGGGGCATCATTCTGCTTTCCATATTGCTGAATAAGTCTCCCTTGGTGTTTATCGGCGGTTTGGGAGCGGCATCGGCTGTGCTCATGCTGATCTTTAAAGACAGTATTTTGGGGCTGGTGGCCGGGGCGCAGCTTTCGTACAACGATATCGTGCGCATCGGCGACTGGATCACGATGTCCAAGTTCGGGGCGGACGGCACGGTTATCGATATCACGCTCACCACCGTCAAGGTGCAGAACTTCGACCTGACGGTAACCACGATTCCGGCCTACAACCTTATTTCCGATTCGGTGGTGAACTGGCGCAGCATGTCCGATTCCAAACACCGGCGCATCCAGCGTTCCTTTAATGTGGATATTACGGGCATACGTTTCTGTGAACCGGAATTTATAGAACATCTGGCTACCGAAAAAATGCTGGCGGCCTTTATCAAGCCTTATCTGCACGTGGCCGAACAGGAAGATATGGCCGAAAAACTGCCGCATGGCGGGATTACGAATGTGTTTCTCTTTCGCCGCTATATTGAGTTTTACCTGCGGCATCACCCCCAGGTGGAGAACCGGCCCGGCTACACGCTGATGGTGCGTCAGATGGCTATCAACGAGTATGGACTGCCCATTCAGGTGTATTGTTTTACGCGCACTTCCGATTGGGTGGCTTACGAGGCGATTCAGGCCGATTTGTTCGACCATATCCTGGCCGTGGCGCCTGTATTCGGATTGGCGGTGTTTGAACGCAGGGCGCAGGCCGATGCCCGGATAGAAAAAGCCGGACTTCCCACGATCGGCAAGCCCGGCAAGTAATCTGTTCTTCTACGGTTTCGCTTATTTTCCGCGTTTTTCGATCAGCTTGCAGACAATCTGCACGGCGTTGGTGGCGGCGCCCTTGCGGATGTTGTCGGAAACGATCCAGAGGTTCATGCCGTTGGGCACCGATTCGTCGCGGCGGATACGGCCTACAAACACTTCGTTCTTGTCGTAGGCGTAGAGCGGCATCGGGTAGAGGTTGCGGGCAGGGTCATCCACCACGACCACGCCCGGCATCTGACTTAAAAGCTTGCGCACTTCGCCTAAATCAAAAGGTTTTTCCGTTTCGATGTTCACCGCTTCCGAATGGCCGCCCGAAACCGGCACACGCACCACGGTGGCGGTAATGCGGATATCGGGGTCGCGGAGAATCTTGCGCGTTTCGTTCACCAGTTTGATTTCTTCGGTGGTATAGCCCTGGTCGTCGAAATCGCCCCCGTGCGGAATCACATTGTGGTGGATGGGGTAGTGGTAGGCCATGACGGGGCTTTGGAGGCCTTTTTCTTCGTTTTCCATCTGCTGGAGCCCTTTCATGCCCGAACCGCTTACCGACTGGTAGGTGGAAATCACCAGACGTTTGATGCCGAAAGCCCGGTGGATGGGAGCCAGCGCCATCACCATCTGAATCGTGCTGCAATTGGGGTTGGCGATAATGCGGTCGGTGTCCTTGACGGCATCGATATTGATTTCGGGAACCACCAGGGGCACGTTCTTGTCCATGCGCCAGGCCGAGGAATTATCCACCACCGTACAGCCTTTTTGGGCAAAAAGGGGCGCATATTGCAACGAAGTGCCGCCGCCTGCCGAAAAAATGGCGTAATCGGGCGCGGCTTCAATCGCATCGGGAACCGAAACCACCTTGTGTTTCTTGCCGGCAAATTCCACTTCCTTGCCTACCGAGCGTTCCGAGGCGGCGGGCAGGAGTTCCACATTCGTCAAACCGTATTCTTCCATGAGGCGGAGCATCTTGGAACCGACCAGGCCAGTTGCTCCCACAACAGCAATCTTCATCTTGTTGATAAATTTTATTTGTGTAATACACAGCGTGATGTGTTTATATCGCTTCGATAAAACGCCACAAAACGCATTATACTATATATGCACAAATATAGACAGGAATGGATATGGTTGCACGAAAGTTCCGGCGGATTTTATTAACCTTGGCCGGTTTATTGCCTTGCGTGCCGGTTTGGGCGCAGTGGCAGGATTCTTTTGAGAACGGTTTGGCGGCATGGCACGGCACCACGGAATATTTCGTTGCCGACAGCGGCCGCCTGTTCAGTCGGGGGCCTGAAAAAAAGTCGGTGTTGTGGTTGGGCCGGGCTTTCGGCAACGGGTCGGAGGAGGATTCGGCTTACCGAAAGGGATTGCTGCGCGGCGATTCGGCGATCTGCTTCGAGTTCGGCGTCTCCTTGCAGTTCGTGCCTTCCTCCACCAACCGCTTGCGGCTCTACTTGCTGAGTACGGATTCTTTAGACGTGGATTCGTGTTTTGCCCTCTACCGGCAGCTCGGGCAGATACGCGGGGAGACCCGTGGGCAGTGTTTTTACCAACGCCCGGATCCCGGCTATATGCTCTGG
>CAMWTX010000131.1 GCA_947177315.1 uncultured Bacteroidales bacterium
CGTAGCGAAATCATGAACACCGATGAAATACGAACTACGTTCATAAAAGGTCGGTGAAACCAACCTTGTCTTTTGTCCGCGCAAAAGTACATCGTTTACGCGACACAAACAACCCCGCCTTAGGCGAACAGTGCCGAAACCTTTTCCAGCACCTCTTCCGGATTGGGATCGAGCGGGAAAACAAGATGCGGTTTGAGCATCCACGGCTGTTTGCCTTGCAGGCAAAGTTTCTCGCCGCCGCCGGTAATGTTGAGCATCACCATATCCTGCGGCTTTACCGTGCCGTTCTGCACCGATTCGATAAGCGAATGGAGCGCGACCCCTGCCGCCGAGTAGATATCCACGCCTTCGGTTTCCAGAAACAGCTGCTGTGCGGCTTCCGCCTGGGCGTTGGTAACCTTGAGGATATCGCCCCGGGTGTCTTTGAGCGCGTCGAAAAGGCCGCCCGCCAGGCCGTATGGCGGTTTGCGGTTCGAAAGCACCTTGGCGTTGATGGTTTCGGCATCCCGGCGGGCCTGTTCGTCGTCGTAGGCGGGCAGGGTGCGTGAATCGGCCTTCCATGCCTTGTACATCGGCAGGAAAGGGTCGTTTTGCGATACCATCAGCCGCATTTTTTTGTTGCCGAAACGGCCGTCTGCTATCAAGCGGAGGTTGGCTTCCCATGCGGCAATCGCGCCGGTGCCGCTCCCCACCGCCTGAAAATAGAAATCGGGAATCTGTCCGATAAAGGTAACCGCCGACAGAACGGTGGTGGCCATACCGTCGCGGCGCGCGATATTCTTGGCACCGCCTTCGGCCAGGAACCTGTCGGATTTGAGAACCAGGTTGCTCAGATGGATGGCGTCGAAATAGTCGCCCCCTTTCTGACAGGAAATCAGTTTTACGCAATCGTTGAGCGGTGCATCGAACCAAAGCGCCGAGATATTGTCTTCGGGAACGCTCAAGAGCAAGGGAATACGGTTGTCGGAGCAGACTTTGGCAAAGGCGCGCGCCGTATTGCCGGCGGAAGCCACTACCAGCACCCTGTCGCAACCGGCCTCCAGACGGCCGCATACCGAATAGGCTTCCGTTTCCTTAAAGGAGCAGGTGCTCATCGTAGCCCCGATTTTCGGGAAATAGCCGTTAAAGGTAATGTAGAGGTTCTGCAGCCCCAGCTTCTGCGCCAGTTTTTCGCTCTTGTAGGTGATGGGCGCGCACGAACCTTTCAGGGTTCGCCTTATCGGAAGCCAGTCTGCAAAACGGTAGATGCCGTGGCTGAGGTCTTTGGGTTCAATCTGTTTCTTTTCGTAAAGGGCGCGTACCAAAGAGGGCACGTCGCATTGCGGATCGTCGATTACCCAGCCTTCATCTTCGAAAACGCGTCCGGTGGCGATGGTCTGGAGTTTGTAGCCGGTAGCCTTGAAGTTTTCCATAGGAATGATTTTTAGATGCACGGCAAAGCCTTCCGAAGCCGGTGTATGGAGCCTCCGGGAGGGATTCCCTTGCAAAAACGGCTTCAAAAATAGCAGTTTTTTTCGTTTTATCCCTATCTTCGCCGTTCAAAACAAAGCGCTATGGCCGATTATTTTCAGCATCCCACCGCAATCATCGATACGCCCTGCCAAATCGGGGCAGGCACTAAAATATGGCATTTCACGCATATCATGGCCGGATGCCAGATCGGCAAGAACTGCAATATCGGGCAGAATGTGGTGGTTTCCCCGCAGGTAAGGCTGGGCAACGGGGTCAAGGTGCAGAACAACGTTTCGGTCTATACCGGAGTGGAATGCGAAGACGATGTGTTTCTCGGGCCGTCCTGCGTGTTCACCAATGTCATCAATCCGCGCAGCGCCGTGGCGCGCAAAGACCAGTTCAAGCCCACTTTGGTAAGGCAGGGGGCGAGTGTCGGGGCGAACGCCACCGTGGTTTGCGGTCATGTGATAGGACGGTATGCGATGATAGGCGCCGGCAGCGTGGTGACGAAAGACGTGCCGGATTACGCTTTGGTGGTGGGCAATCCCGCCCGGCAGACCGGCTGGGTGAGCGAATACGGGCACAAACTGAACTTCGATGCCCAAGGAGAGGCGCTCTGTCCCGAAAGCGGCCAACGCTACCGCCTCTCCCAAGGTCAGGTAAGCCGCCTATAATCGGAAACCAAAACTTTCAGCAGATCGCAAAGAAAAATCTTGAAGTTATTCGGAGGAAAAAATGATTTTGGAGGGTGAGATGCGAGGCGGAAGGCGAAGGCAACGAGGGCGCGTACTTTTGTACGTAACCGAGGAAGCCAAGCCTTTCAACGAAGCAGATCGCCGTCCAAAATCATTTTTGCGATTCCGTCGGCATCTATTCCACATTCTTTATGAAGTTCCGCCACACTGCCGTGCGTAACGAAGCGGTCGGGCAGTCCGAGCGGAATGAGTTGCTGTGTATAGCCGTTCTGTGCCGCAAATTCGCACACGGCGGAGGCGAGCCCTCCGTTGATTACGCCGTCTTCGAGGGTAATGATTCTCTTGTAACGTTTGAACACGCCGTGCAGCAAGTCTTCGTCCAAAGGCTTGAGGTAAATCATGTTGTAGTGCCCGAACTCCTTGCCGCTTTGGGCGCGCACCATTTCGATGGCTTTTTGGGCGTTGTTGCCGATGGCACCGATGGAGAGGATGGCGGTGTCTCCGCCTTCGCAGAGGCATACGCCTTTGCCCACAGGCTGTATCTCGAGCGGTGTTTTCCAACGTGGCGTAACGCCCCGTCCGCGCGGATAGCGGATCACGAAAGGCATCTTTTGGTCGGGCAACTGGGCGGTGTACATGAGGTTGCGCAATTCCCGCTCGTTCATGGGGGCGGCGATGATCAGCCCGGGAATGGGGCGCAGGAAAGCCAGGTCGAACGCCCCGTGATGGGTCGCTCCGTCTTCGCCCACCAGGCCCGCGCGGTCAAGGCAGAACACCACCGGCAGTTTCTGCAAGGCCACGTCGTGGATAATCTGGTCGTAGGCACGTTGGGCAAACGAAGAGTATATGTTGCAGAAAGGCACCATGCCTTCCGCGGCCAGTCCGGCGGCAAAGGTAACGGCGTGCTGTTCGGCGATGCCCACGTCGAATACCCGTTCCGGCATCTTCTTCATCATCATGTTGAGCGAACATCCCGTAGGCATGGCGGGCGTGATGCCCACGATACCGGGGTTGGCCTTGGCCAATTCGATGATGGTTTTGCCGAAAACGTCCTGATACTTCGGGGCAAGGCTCAGATTGATGCCCGAAGGAATGATTTTGCCCGTCCGCAGGTCGAATTTTCCGGGCGCGTGGTAAAGGGTGGGGGATTTTTCGGCTTCCTTCAAGCCTTTGCCTTTCTTGGTGACGACATGCAGCAGCTTGGGTCCCTGAATGGTCTTGAGGTCTTGCAGCACTTCCACCAAGGTATGCAGGTCGTGTCCGTCGATAGGACCGAAATAACGAAAATTCAAGGATTCGAAAAGATTGCTCGCCTGTGGGGAAATCATCGACTTGAAGGCTCCCGAAATCTTGCTGATGAATCGTTTGGGGTAGTAGGGGCGCGTGTTGCCGCCCATCATATCCCATACGCTGTTCTTAAAGTGATTGTACGATTTGGAGGCGGTCATGCGCGTAAAATACTTGCTCAACGCGCCGCTGCTTACGTCTATCGACATGCCGTTGTCGTTCAGTATCACCAGGATATTGCTGCGCGAAACGCCGGCGTTGTTCAATCCCTCGAATGCCAATCCGCCCGTCATCGCCCCGTCGCCGATAACGGCGATATGCTGGCGGTCGGTTTCGCCTTTGAGCACCGAGGCGGTGGCCATGCCCAAGGCCGCCGAAATGGAGGTGGAGGAATGGCCTGCCCCGAAAGCGTCGTACTCGCTTTCGGCCATGCTGGGAAATCCGCTGATGCCGCCGTAGGTGCGGTTGGTGGCAAACAGCTCCTTGCGTCCGGTAAGAATCTTATGCCCGTAGGCCTGATGTCCCACATCCCAGATAATGCGGTCGTAGGGCGTATTGAAAACATAATGCAGGGCCACCGTGAGTTCCACCGTTCCCAAGCTCGCTCCCAAATGGCCGGGATGCGAGGAAACCATGCGGATGATGTAATCGCGCAGACCGTCGGCCACCGCTTCCAGTTCGGAAAGCGAAAGGCTCTTGAGGTCGTCCGGTGTCTGGATTCTGTCGAACGGGTTTTCCATGCAAAAAATAAAAAAATATCGCCTTGCACATAGCGCAAGGCGATTGCGAAGATAAGCAAAATAGGCCTATAACTCAAACGCGCTCAATTCGGCGTACGATTGACGGAAGTCTTTTTCGGCTTCCAGGGTACGTTGCACGGCTTCGTAATAGAGGTCCATTTCGGTAAGGTATTCCAACACGGAGATGCCCCCTTCGTCCAAGGCTTTCTGCAGCAGGGCGCGGTTGTCGGATTCGTTGAGCGAGGAGCGGTAGATTTCAGCCATCCGCTTTAAGCCGAGGGTCTGCCGGTAGAGGATTTCCATCGAACTTCTGAATTGGAGACGGGTGTCTTCCTGCCGGTATTGGGCGGCCTGCATGGCGGCTTTGGATTGTTTTACCTGGTGCATGTTGGCCCAAAGCGGCAACGAGATGCCTACCGCGATGCCGTTGTGGCGGTCATCGCCTTCGAATTCGCCTGCATAACCCAGCGAGATGGCCGGCGCCCATTGGCTTCGGGACAAGGCCAGTTGTCTTTTCTGCACAAGGACCGATTGCTCGGCATACTGCAGTTCGGGATTTTCGGCAGAAGCCTGTTCAAACCAGTCGTCGAAGTTGGCGGGCATATCCCCGGCTTCGTAGGTGCTGGCGTAGAATTGGAG
>CAMWTX010000132.1 GCA_947177315.1 uncultured Bacteroidales bacterium
ACTCGTTAGTGGAGAGTTTTTTGTCGCTTTCCGTGCTGAACGGGCTGGTGATTGTCATTCCCCTTGTGGCCATGCCGTATGTGCTGCGCGTGGTGGGCCCCGCCCATTACGGGCTCTACGGCTTTATCTATATCTTGGTTCAGTATGTGCTGGTTTTCAACAACTACGGCTTTGATTATTCGGTAACGAAAGAAGTGGCGCAACACCGGCAGGACACCGCCCACCTCAACCGGGTCTATAACGCCGTGCTGGCTTGCCGCCTGTTGCTGTTCGCAGGGGTCTCGGTTTTCTTTTTTGCGCTTTCGCCTTTGATTTTGCCCACCGCCACACACCGGCTCATGTTTTTGGGCGGGCTTACCTTGGTGCTGGGCAATACGTTCACGGCCGTGTGGCTTTTTCAGGGTATGGAGAAAATGCGCTACCTCACCTTGGTGAACGTGTTGGGCAAAAGCGTTTTTCTCCTGCTGATTTTTATCGTGGTAAAAAAGCCCGGACACTATGTTTTTCTGCCGCTCTTAGACGGACTGGGCTATATGGCGTGCGGCGCGGCGAGCCTTGTGATTGCCCGCGTGCAGTTCGGCATGAGGCTGCGGTTGCCCTCCTGGGCGGACATAAAGGCGCAGTTCGCTTCGGGGGCCGCCATTTTCGGCTCCACCTTAGGCATGACGCTCTACCGCAAGTCGAATATCTTTATCCTGCGGTTTTTCGTGGGCGATGCCGCCCTGGGGCTTTATACCGCCGCCGAAAAAATCGTGGTGGGTTTGCAGGGCATCGTTTCGCCGGTCTCGCAGGCATTGTTCCCTTACTTGGGGCATGATTTTGCGGAAAAGCCACGCCAGGAAAACCTACGGAAGCTCAAGAAAATATCGGCTTATATGGCGGCTCTGCTGTTTTTGGCGATGGCGGCGGTGTTCTTCTTGGCCGAACCGCTTGTGCGGATTCTCTGCGGACAGGAATTTATGGAAGCCACCCACTTGCTGCGTATCATGAGCCCCGTGATGTTTTTCGGCGGCATGAACTATCTGTTGGGCATTGTGGGTTTGGTGAACCTCGACAAGTCCGGAAAATTCTTCCGCAGCGTCTTGCTGGCCGGCCTGGCCAGCGTGGTCTGGACGCTTTGCACGGCTTCTTTTCTCGGGGTGGAAGCCGGTTCGTGGGCGATGAGCCTTTCCGAAACCGTGCTCTTTTTTGCCTGTCTGTTCGGATTATACCGTCTGCGTTGAAACCTTTGGCTTAAAAGCCTTATCTTTACACCGCTTTTTGAAGTGTGAAGCTTTATGACCGCCATCATCGTGCTTAATTGGAACGGATTTCAAGACACCATCGAGTGCCTTGCATCGCTCTTTGCCTGCACGAAACAGGATTTTACCTGGGTGGTGGTGGACAACGGTTCCGAAAACGAGTCGGTGCGGGAAATCACCTCCTTTCTGAACGGTAGCGGCAAGGATTTTTCTGTGGTGAAGCAAGGGGAAGCACCTTCTTCGCCCTTGAAGGCAGGACAGGGTATAGTATACTGTTTGAAAGAAAATTACGGTTTTGCCAAGGGCAATAACTTAGGCATCGCCTTGGTGGAACAGTTGGCGGCGAATGCGGGCTCCTCCAAGCCGAGCCACTACCTCTTGCTTAACAACGACACCTTGGTGGAACCCGACTTTTTGGAACAACTGGAATCCTTTGCCGAAAAAAATCCGAAATACGTGGCGCTCACGCCCCAAATCCGCTATGCCGAACCACGGAATAAGGTTTGGAACTGCGGCGGAAAAATGGTGTTCGGCCTGCGCATTTACCTGTACGAAAACAAAATGTATTCATCCATCAAGGAAAAGCATTTCATGCCCATTTCCTTGATTACAGGCTGCGCTCTTTTTGTAAAAAGGGAGCTGCTCGGCTTTCCGGACGCCTGGTTGCAGAAAAAATCGAAGCGTTATGCCGCCCGTCCGCATTCAGACACGGAGGCCACGGATTTATTGTCGAACCGTTTTTTCTTTGGCGAAGAAGATTTTGATTTTTCGTTACGGCTGCAAGACCAAAACAAAAAAATGGTGTGCGTGCTCGATTCGGTTATCTACCACAAGGCCGGCAAATCCCGTAAACAGTTTCTGCCGGCGGGGCATCTGTACATGCACCATCTGAACCGCTTCGTGGATGTACGACAGCACTGGCATCCTTTTAAATTCTTTATCTGGAAGCTGATTTATATGCCCTATATCTTTCTTGCCTTATGGCTGCGGGACAAAATCGGCATCAAGGAAATATTCCGATACCAAAGAAACCTTTGGAAAGAATCCGCCGAATGGGACGGCATGGACAAAGATTTATTCCATAAGTGGATATTCTCTAAATAAAGATGCTGCTTTACAAAAAGATAAGATACGGCTTTTCTATGCTGAAAGCCGAATTTTCGGGTAAGGCCGATTATTGGCATTTACGGGAAAAGGCCGTGAAAAAAGAAGCCTTGAGTCCGGGTATCTATTATCTGGACATGAAAGGAAAAGGTTTCTATGAGGGCGAAATCGAAAACGGGATTCCTGTTTTTTACCTGAACGGGGTTCACCGCACTTTTTTCCCCATCACCGTGTTGAACTATGGCCTGGGGCTCTTGAACAGGCTTCACGATGGAGAAGCGGTGCGTTCCGATTTGCAAAAGGTATTGGATTTTGTGCTTTCCCGACAAGATAAAGACGGCGCATGGCGTTTTGATGTTCCCCACGGGGTGGCGCACGAAATGGCGGAAGGAAAGGTTTCGGGCATGACCCAAGGCCTGGCCATATCGTTTCTTGTCCGTTGCCACCGAACCGGTCTGCTGTCTGAAGAAAATTGCCTCAAGGCCATCCGTTCCGCCCGAAACCTGATGCTTTCTCCGTGTTGCACAGGCAACCTCATCGGAGAACCCTTTATCGAAGAGTTCAGCGTTCCCGGAAAATCCATTCTGAACGGTTCCATGTTTGCCCTTTTGGGATTGTTCGATTATGAAGAATTTACGGGTGAACACGGGGAGTTCTCCCGTTTTGAAAGCGCGCTCCGAAATTTGTTGCCCCGTTTTAATTTCGGCATTTGGAGTTACTACGACCGGTATGGTTCCCTTTGCAGCCGATTCTATCAGCAACTTCATGTGGATCTGATGGTTGTTTTTTATCAACTGACCGGCAACCCTGTTTACCGAAAATATGAAAAACGTTGGCAGAAAGGATTGAAATACGCTTTCTTTTTCGTTTTGCTCAAAGCGGTGCAGAAACTCTTTCAGATACGCACATGGACCATGAATGCCGATCGGAAAAACTAATTTGCTATCTTTACATTCGCAAATTACCGATTCGATGGCATCCAAGATATTATTGTTAGGCTATTTGGGCAACAAGTCCAACAAAAAAGACGGGCAGACTGTCAAAACCCGCCAATATCTGGAATTGCTCCAAAGGAACGTCGGCAAGAACATCCGCATAAGCACATTCGACACTGAAATCCTGCATACAAGACCCTGGCGGATTGCGAACCTTCTGTGGAAAACCATACGTGCCGACAAAGTGGTTTATCTGCCTGCCCAAAACAACCTGCGCTATTTTTTCAAACCCCTATACACCCTGTCGCGAATTTTCCGTTTCGATATCATTTATCCGCTTATCGGAGGCTGGCTGCCTGTGTTTTTGGAAAACCGCCCCCGTTTTGCGCGCAAACTGGGCAAGATAAAGGGAGTCTTTCCCGAAAACGATACCTTAGCCCGCATATTGGGCGAAAAATTCGGCATGAAGAATGTACGCACGATGCCGAATTTCCGATTTGTGGAATATGTGCCGCAGGTGCCCTCCTCCAATCCCGGGGAGTTCCGTCTGGTATTCATGTCGCGCATTGTAAAAGCAAAAGGCATCGATACCGTATTCCGTCTGGCGGCTTGTTTTTCAAAACCCGAGATAAAGCAGGCCTGCCCGCTCTCCATCGACTTTTACGGAGAAATCGCGCCCGAAGACAAGGCCTATTTTGAACAAGAGGTTCAAGGCTACGGAAACGTTTGCTACAAAGGTGTATTGGAACCCAAAGATATTTGCCGCACCTTGAGCGGCTACGATGCCTTGATTCTGCCCACCCGTTACCCGACCGAAGGTGTTCCGGGAGCGGTTATCGACGCCTATATGGCAGGATTGCCCGTTTTCGTATCGGATTGGCTGTATGCCCGCGATATTGTATGCCACGGAAAGACCGGCTACATCGTGCCTGTCGGCGAGCACGAAACGGAAACCTATGCCGAACATATCCAACATCTGTTCTTCCATCAGGATGAACTTGACCGTATGAAAACGGCGGCATACGATTACTCCAAAGCGCATGGAGAAGATGTGGCATGGTCTATCCTCAAACCGTTTTTGGTATGAGTATCTTTCTATTACTTGTCTTGATTACCGAAGCGGTCTTGCTGTTCCTGCTCGAAAAAAAGATGTGGAACACCGGCTACACGCCGCTCAATTTCCTGATGATTCCTTATGGGGCGGTATTGGGCATCACCTTGCTGTTCTCGGGTCGTTGGGGTTTGGATGAGTTCTACTATCCGAGCCTGATTCCGTGGATTATCGGCCTGCCGCTGTTCGCCATGCCCGGCTGGCTGTTCTTTCTGGCCGAAAGGCGGTTTGCGGCACGGAAAACAAACAGAAAAAAACCGGGAAAGAATTTTTGCGACATGTCCGAAAACGACAGGCCTGATTTTAAACGGAAATCCTACCGTTATGAAACAGGGCTCGCCATCGCCGTTCTTATTGCCCTGAGTGTCCGTTTGATTATTCTTTTGGCACAGGGTCGCGGCATGATCGGAAATGAA
>CAMWTX010000133.1 GCA_947177315.1 uncultured Bacteroidales bacterium
GAGTCTGCAGCATCTTGGGCAGATATTCCATAATCTTGAACCCGTAGGAATTGTTGATTACCTTGTTGAACGTATAGTTGGGCTCCTTGCCGAAGCGTTTGAGGCATTCCTCAAGCAGCATCCTTTCGTTCTGGTTCTTGTAATGCCCCGAGTCTTCCCGAACCCAATAGTCGGGGTATTTCTTTTCGATTTCGGACGGCAGAAGTCCGGCGAACATACTGTTGCGGGCGTAATGCGTAACCGAGGGCAGGATGCTCATATACACATCCTCGCTCAAGGTGTTCATATAAGGCGTGATGCGCTTTTGAAGCACTTTCCAATGGTCAAAGCGCAGGTTGTCTATAAGGATGAAGAAAACGGGAATTTCATCGTTGAGAATAGGCAGAAGCCTTTTCTTCAGCACGGTATGCGACATGTCGAAATCGTTTTCCGAACCTTTTTTCAGACAGTCGATATAGTTGTTTTCCACAAATTTGGAAAACAGCAGGTTGGCTTCGTCCTTCTGGTTGCGGAGCACTTCCTTCATGCCTTCGTCGTCGGTCTTGCTCAGCTCTATATCCCAAAATACCAGTTTCTTGTAGATTTCTTCCCATTCCTTGAAAGAGAGGTTGGGGGAGAGGGCGGCGCCGATTTCGCGGAATTCCTGTTGGTAGGAAGAGGTGGAACGTTCGTTTTCCAGGCGTTTGGATTCCAATTGTTTCTTGATGGCCAAAAGGATTTGCCCCGGGTTGACGGGCTTGAGCAGATAGTCGGAAATTTTTGAACCGATGGCCTCGTTCATGATATCCTCTTCTTCGCTTTTGGTAACCATAACGATAGGAATGGCCGGAAACATCTCCTTGATCTTGGCGAGGGTCTCCAGCCCCGACAGCCCCGGCATCTGTTCATCAAGAAAAATAATATCGACAATCTGGTGCTTGATGGTTTCGAGGGCATCCACCCCGTTGTTCAATGTAATCACTTCATATCCTTTTGACTGAAGGAACATGACGTGGGGTTTGAGCAAATCGATTTCATCATCGATCCAAAGGACTCGTGCAGGCATATAGGATTGCTTAAAATATTGTTAAACCAACAAAGATACGATATTTTTTAGGATTCCCGTGCCTGCCAGAATAGCAGGTTCGAAGCTTTGGCACGTATTTGGATAGAGAAAGCCTCCGTTAATCAAAACACACATTAGCCATGAGTAAAGGAAAAATAGGCGTATCCACGCAGGATTTGTTCCCGATTATCAAGAAGTTTCTGTATTCCGACCACGAGATATTTTTGCGCGAGTTGGTGTCGAACGCGGTGGATGCCACCCAAAAATTAAAGACATTGGCCTCTTCGGGCGTATTCAAGGGAAGCACGGAAAACCTGCAGGTTCGTGTCAAGGCTGACAAAGAGGCAGGAACGCTTACCATCTCCGACAACGGTATCGGCATGACCGCCGAAGAAGTGGAAAAATACATCAACCAAATCGCTTTTTCGGGCGCGGAAGAGTTCCTCAAGCAATACAAAGATGCCTCCAACGCGATTATCGGGCATTTCGGACTGGGGTTCTATTCGGCCTTTATGGTGAGCAATAAGGTGGAAATCTTTACCCGTTCGTATAAGGAGGATGCCAAGGGCGTGCATTGGAGCTGCGAAGGCACCACCGATTACGAGATGGAAGAAACCGACAAGCCCGAACGCGGCACGGACGTGGTGCTGCACCTTACCCAGGAAGACCTGGAATTTGCCGGCGAAGAAAAGATACAGTCGCTCTTGAAGAAATACTGCCGTTTTCTGCCGGTGGAAGTGGTCTGCGGCAAGGAAAAGGAATGGAAAGACGGCGGTTATAAGGACACCGACAAGGATTTGGTGATCAACGACACGCATCCGGCATGGACGCGCAAGCCCGCGGAACTCAAGGAAGAGGATTACAGCAGTTTCTACCACGACCTCTATCCGATGGCTGCTGACCCGCTGTTCCATATCCACCTGAACGTGGATTACCCGTTCACGCTTACGGGCATCCTGTATTTTCCCAAAATCTCCTCGCGCATGGAGTTGCAGAAAAACAAGATTCAGCTTTACTGCAACCAGGTGTATGTAACCGATACCGTGGAAGGCATCGTGCCCGAGTACCTCACCTTGCTGCACGGGGTCATCGACTCGCCCGATATTCCGCTCAACGTGTCGCGTTCCTACCTGCAGTCCGACCGCAACGTCAAGAAGATTTCGAGCCACATCACCAAGAAGGTGGCCGACAGCCTGCTGGATCTTTTCAAGAACAAACGCGCCGATTTTGAGGGCAAATGGGATGATCTGAAAATTTTTGTGCAATACGGCATCCTTACCGACGAGAAATTTGCCGAAAGGGCCATGGAGTTCTACCTGTTCAAGAATACCGACGGCAAATATTTCAGTCTGGAAGAATACAAGAACGCGGTTTCCGGCCAGCAGACCGACAAAGACAAGAAACTGGTGTTCCTCTACGCTTCCAAGACCGACAACGAATACGCCTATATACAGGCCGCCAAATCCAAGGGCTACGATGTGCTGGTGATGGACGGGGCTTTCGATACGCCCTTTATCAACTTTATGGAGCAGAAGAACCCCGATTACCGCTTTACACGGGTGGATTCCGACGTGATAGACCGTCTGATCGTAAAGGAAGAAGCCAGGCAGGTAAGCCTCGGCTTGCAGGAACAGAGCGAGTTGCGCGGCATCTTCAATGCCCAGTTGCCCAAAGACGGCGGCATGTATGCCGTTTCTTTCGAGAACATGGGGGCGGATGCCGACCCGGTGCTGATTACCCGTTCCGAGTTCATGCGCCGAATGAAAGACATGGCGGAAATCAATCCCGATATGGGCTTTTACGGCAAGATGGGCGACCAGTTCAATCTGGTGGTGAACGCCGATCACCGTTTGGTAAAGGAACTGTTGCAGAAGGAAAAGGCCGATTTGGGCGAAAAGATAGCCCCGATATTGAAGGAAAGGGCCGATTTGCAGAAGCAGAAAGACGATATCGAAGCCTTGAACAAAGACACCAAGCCCGAAGACATTCCCGCCTCCGACAAAGACCGGATTTCCGACCTGGACCGTTCTCTGAACGATTTGGGCAAGAAAGAACGCGAACTGTTGGAAAAATACGGTTCGGAAAACCCGGTGGTGGGGCAGTTGATAGACCTTGCCTTGCTCAGCAACGGCTTGCTTAAGGGCGAAGGGCTGCACCGATTCCTCAAACGCAGCGTGGATTTGATTAAATAGGAGAAGATAAAGCCTTGTAAAGGGAGCCGGTTTAGGCGGAATGGAAACTGCGGTTTGCTTCTGCGCTCAAATTTTCGTACCTTTACAAGGTTTGCCGAAAACAGCTAAAACTAAAAAGACATGAAAAAATACAGTGTGATACTGCTCATCGTAGCATTGATTATCGTGATTGGCGCCTGGTGCGTGTCGCTCTATAACGGCTTGGTCAAGAAAGACGAGGCGGCTCAGGCAGCCTGGAGCCAGGTTGAAAACGTTTATCAACGCCGTATGGACCTTATTCCCAATCTGGTCAATACCGTAAAGGGTGCCGCCGATTTTGAACGTTCCACCTTGGAAGACGTGGTGGCCGCCCGGGCTTCGGCCACGCAGGTAAAGGTGGATCCTTCCCAGCTTACCGAAGAAAACATCGCCCTTTACCAAAAGGCGCAGGAAAATCTGAGCGGTTCGTTGAGCCGTCTGCTGGTAACGGTGGAACGCTATCCTGAACTGAAAGCCAATCAGAATTTCCGCGATTTGCAGGCGCAGCTGGAAGGCACCGAAAACCGCATCACCGTGGAACGCATGAAGTTCAACGAAGCCGTGCGTTCCTACAATACGGCCATCCGCCGCTTTCCGCGCAATATCGTGGCGGGTATGTTCGGCTTTGAGAAGAAAGGTTATTTCGAAGCCGCGCAAGGAGCCGAAAACGCACCCGAAGTATCTTTTGACTTTGGCGAATAGGCATGCGGCGCAGGATTCTCCATATCGCGCACCTTTTTCTGCTTTGGGCAGGAGTGGTATCGTGGTCGGTTCTGCCCGTCAGGGCCGCCGGTAGCGACATCATTCCTGCCGCGCCCGTGCCGCCGCGCCTGGTCAACGACTATGCCGGTATCTTGGGGCGGGAAGCTTTTGCCCTCGAAAGGGTGTTGCGGGCGTTCAACGACAGCACCTCCAATCAAATCACCATCGTAACTCTCCACGATCTGGGCGGCTATGCGGCATCGCAGGCGGCCTATGAAATCGGGGAACGCTGGGGCGTGGGCAACGCCAAGTACAACAACGGTGTGGTAATCCTGATCAAGCCCAAGAACGAAAACGGTTCGGGCGAGGTGTTCATCGCGCCCGGCTACGGTCTGGAAGCCGCTTTGCCCGATGCGGTATGCAAGCGCATCATCGAAGACGAAATGATTCCTTATTTCCGTCAGAACGAATACACCCAAGGCGTACTTGCCGGCCTGAGGGTCATCATGCCTTTGGCCTCAGGCGAGATCTCCGCCAAGGAATATATGCCCGAAGAAGGTGTGGCGGCGGCACTGGCGCTGATTTTTGCGGCGGTGATCATCTTTATCGTGTTGGTTATCGCGGCCGCCGGTAAAAAGAACAACCGGAATAAGAACAATGGTGGAAACGACCAAGAGAACAGAGGGCTTAAACTGGCCCTTTGGGCTACCTTGCTGAACATGGGCAATTCTTCGGGACGTTCTCAGGGCGGTTTTGGAGGAGGGAACTTTGGAGGAGGCGGTTTCGGGGGCTTCGGAGGCGGCAGTTTCGGGGGCGGCGGTGCCGGTGGAAAATGGTAAAACC
>CAMWTX010000134.1 GCA_947177315.1 uncultured Bacteroidales bacterium
CATCCACAACCGAATACAATAGTGGCTACTGTAGAAAGAAAGAACTTTTTCATGTCTTTAGTTTTTTATGGGTTAATGTTTAGTTTATGTATTTTTTAGCCAAGGTTCGTAGGGCTGGAGCGTGTTTCTCGGTGCTTTTGTTTTATGATGAATAATCAGTTAACGATGGTAAAAATACGGAATGTTTTTTACATATGCAAGATTTACAATAAAAAAGCGTTTTGAACATTTGCGTTAAGCCGAGCGCAGCGAAAATTTCCAACAGAACAAATCACGGCACTATATTCGAAGGAAAAAAAGCGTTTTGAATGGTGAGATGCAAGGCGCAGCCCGAAGGCGGTGAGGGAGCGTACTTTTGTACGTGACCGAACAAGACGAGGGTTGCAACGCAGCAGATTGCCGTTCAAAACGTTTTTTTCCTTTGTTCATATCCCGTTCATAATTCCATTTGCAAGCCAAAGGGAAAAAAAGTACTTTCGCACCGCGATTCGCTTTCGGAAGAAAACCCCTCAAACTCACTATAAATGGAAAATAAAACCCAGGTCAAGATCTTTTCGTGCCGTGCCACCCGTTATCTGGCAGACAAAATCGCCAAGGAATACGGGGCGCCGCTCGGACAGTCGGATGTAGCCATCTTCTCCGATGGCGAGTTCAGGCCTTCTTACGAAGAAAATGTACGTGGAAAGGATGTGTTTATCATCCAGTCCACATTTGCCCCCTCCGACAACCTGTTCGAGTTGTTGCTCATGGTCGATGCCGCCAAAAGGGCTTCGGCGCGCAATATCATCGCGGTGATTCCTTACCTGGGATGCGCCCGTCAGGACCGCAAGGACAAACCCCGCGTTCCCATCACCGCCAAACTGGTGGCCAACCTGTTGACGGCCGCCGGTGTGTCGCGTATCATCACCATCGATCTGCACGCCGACCAGATCCAGGGCTTTTTCGAAACGCCGGTGGACCACCTCTACGCTTCTTCGGTATTCGTTCCCTACCTGCGTTCCCTCAACCTCGACAACCTCATGGTGGCTTCTCCCGATACGGGCGGAACCCGCCGGGCCAGCATGTATGCCAAGATTTTCGGCACGGGATTCGCCATTTGCTACAAACAGCGCAGCAAACCCAACGTGGTGGACCGCATGGAGCTTATCGGCGATGTGGAAGGCAAGAATGTGGTTCTCTTGGATGACATTCTCGATACGGGCAACACCATGATCAAGGCCGCCGACCTGATTCTGGAACACGGCGCCAAGAGCGTGCGCGCGGTCGTTACCCACCCGGTGCTGTCGGGCAACGCCATAGACCGCATCGAAAAGTCGAATATCAGCGAGCTTATCGTAAGCGACACGATACCCCTCGGACGTCCCTCCGACAAGATAACCGTGGTGTCGGTGGCGGGTCTGGTGGCCAAGGTTATCGAACGCATCGAGGCTTACGAAAGCATCTCCGACCTCTACACATTGTAAGATTCACAATAAAGTGCTACCTTTGCGCCCTTGTTTCCCAAAAGGAGGCAAGGGCTTTTTATAAACTTAAAACAATAACGAATCATGAAAGTTGTATCTATGAGCGGTTCTCTCCGGGAGAACGTAGGGAAAAAAGATGCGCGTGATCTTCGTCTGCAAGGCAAGGTTCCTTGTGTGGTTTACGGTGGCGAAAAGGAAATCCGTTTCTACGCCGAAGCCAAGGATCTGATTGAATTGTTCAACAAACCCGAAGTCTGCTTCGTGGAATTGGACATCAACGGCCAGAAGGTAAAGACCGTTCCTCAGGAAGTACAGTTCCACAAGGTTACGGACACCCTGCTGCACGTCGATTTCTTGGAATTGCGCGACGACCGTCCCATTTCGATGGCGGTGCCTTTGGTGCTTACCGGCAACTCGGTAGGGGTTCTCAAGGGCGGCAAGCTCTTGAAACGTATGCGTCGCCTGCGTCTTCGCGCCTTGCCCGCCGACATGCCCGAAAGCATCGTGGTTGACATCACCAAGCTGGACATCGCCGACGAAGTGAAGGTAAAGGACCTCTGCAACGACAAGTTCAAGATTATGGAAGATATGACCGCCGCCGTGGTTTCCATCAAGGCCACCCGCAACGCGGTTGCCGCCGCCGATGCTCCCGCCGCCGAAGGCGAAGCAGAAGCGAAATAATCAGGCTGTCGAGCCGCTTCGATAAAAAACGCCGCGAATCCTCGCGGCGTTTTTTTTATGCCTCTCCGATAGCGGTGCCGTTAACGGTGAGTATGGCCGCCGGGTCAGACATATCGGATATTTTCCGTATATTTACCGAGCCTAAAGAAGTATATCTATTCTATCATGATTCGGCATCTAAAATTTCCGGAATATCCTGTCAAGGCGTTGTTTTTGGCGGTTTTGGGTTTGGGAACGGTTTCCCTGCGCGCCCAGACCGACAGCACCGCCCGGCAAGACACCAAGCCGGCGGCATGGACATTGCAGGCCTGTATCGATTACGCGCGGGAAAACAACCTGCAGGTAAAATCGGCGCAGTTGAACCTGCAAAGCTCCCAAAACGAATTGAAGACCGCCCAGGCTGCGCGCTGGCCCTCGCTCTCGTTCAATTCCACCCAGGGATTCACCAACGGCTACAGCATGCAGGAAAACGGCGTGCGCGCCGTCCGTTCGCAATATACGGGCACTTACCAGCTGGGTACCAACGTGGTGCTTTACAACGGGGGCAAGATCAACAACACCATCAAGCAGCACAAGCTCTTGCAGGAATCCAGCAAACTGCTGGTGGAAAAGGCCAAGAACGATATCGAGCTTGCGGTAACGGCGGCTTTCCTCGAAGTGCTCTATGCCACCGAAACGCTCAATACCGACCGTCAGGTGCTCGAAAATTCGCAGGCGCAGCTTCAGCGGGCGCAGGAACGCTACGAGGCGGGCGCGATACGGCAGATAGAGTTCGCCCAGATACAATCCCAATACGAAACCGACCGCTACAACTGCGTGGTGGCGCAGAGCACCTTAGACAACCGGAAACTGGACCTGAGGCAACTCTTGGAACTGGATCCGGAAGAAATCCTGGAAATAGAGCCCTGCACCACCGATTTTGCCGAACTGGTGCTTCCCTTGCCCAGCGCGGCTTCCGTTTATGAACAGGCGGGCAGGAACATGCCCGAAATCCGCGCTTCCGAGCTCCGCCTGCAGGCCTCCGACTACGCCCGCAAGGCGGCGCGCTCGCAGATGATACCTTCCCTTACGCTCAACGCTTCGGTGGGAACGGGCTACTACACCTCGGCGCAGTTCGCATTCCTGAACCAGCTGAACAACAACCTCAACGAAAACGTGAACATCGGCATCTCCATTCCCATTTACCAGCGGCGTCAGGCCAAGTCTTCGATTGAGGCGGCCAAGATAAACATCAGGCAGGCCCAGTTAGACTTGCAGGGAGAGCGCAAGCAGGTGCTCAAGGAAGTGGAGCAGGCCTACCAGGAAGCCTATTCGGCACAGAACCGTTTTCTGGCGGCGCAGAGCAAGCACCGGGCGTCCGAATTGAGCTACCGCCTGGCGATGGAAGAATACGAAGCGGGCGGAAAGACTTTGGTGGACATGCTCACCGAAAAATCGGTGTATCTCTCCGCGGTGGAAGAGATGCTCAAAGCCAAGTACCAGACCGTTCTGTCCTTGCATGTACTCCGTTTTTACACCAACCAAGAAAACGCCACACTCTGATATGAAAAAGAAAACATGGATTATCGTCATTGCTGTCTTGGCAGTACTGGCAGCCGTTCTGTTCTTTGTGATGCGGCAGAACAGCCGATACACCGCCCCGGTTTATGAAACCAGCCTTATCGCAAGGGGCGATATGGAAAACAGCGTCACCGCCACCGGCACGGTGGAACCGATGGAGCAGGTGGAGGTGGGCACGCAGGTTTCGGGCATCATCGACAAGATTTTTGTGGATTACAACAGCTATGTCAAGAAAGGGCAGATCATTGCCGAATTAGACAAGACCGTGCTGCAGGCCGAGCTGGAAACCGCCCGTCTGAGCGTGGAGTCGAACAAGAATGAGTTTCTGTATCAGGAAAAGAACCACAAGCGGAACAAGCGGCTGTACGATAAGAAAATGCTCAGCGAAAGCGAGTTCGAAACCAGCCAATACAACTACAAACGCGCCAGGATAGCTTACGAGCAGTCGTTGGCGCAGGAAGTAAAGGCGCGCACCAATCTGGGCTATGCCACGATTTATTCGCCGATAGACGGCATCGTCATATCCAAGGGCGTGGAAGTGGGGCAGACGGTGGCGGCATCCTTCAGCACGCCCACCCTGTTTACGATAGCCAACGACCTGCAGAGCATGCAGGTGGTGGCCGATGTGGACGAGGCCGATATAGGCCAGGTGAAGGAAGGCGCGGAAGTTACCTTTACCGTGGATGCCTATCCGGATGAGGTTTTCGAAGGCCGGGTGAATCAGGTGCGCATGCAGGCCAACACCAACAACAATGTGGTTACCTACGAGGTGGTGATTCTCGCCGAGAATCCCGAATTGAAGCTCAAGCCGGGACTTACCGCCAATGTGAGCATCTATTCCATGCGGCGGCAGAACGTTTTGCGCCTGCCGGTAAAGGCAACCCGTTTCCGTCCGGTAGAGCTCATGCACAAGGAAAGGCCCGACAGCATGCGGC
>CAMWTX010000135.1 GCA_947177315.1 uncultured Bacteroidales bacterium
GTATTAAAGCTTATGCGAAAATTTATTACGAAAACATTTATTAATCATTAAAAACAAATAAAAGATGAAAATACTATTCAAAATGAGCCTCTTGGGTTTGCTGACCTTGGGCATGTTATATTCTTGCAAAAAACCGGAAGAACCCTGCTCCATCCAAGGGAAAGTGATAGATAAGGAAACGGGGGATGCGATACAAGGCGCAATAATAGATCTGTTGGGAACGGACAAACAAATTACCACCGCACAGGATGGTTCCTTCCGTTTTACGCAACTATCCTCCGGCTCCTACATGCTCAAGGCTCAAAAAACAGGGTATAAGGCATACAGCAGCGAACAAATTCAATTAGTGGATGGACAGAAGCTGACGGTGGACGATATCCGCATGGAGGTCGATGTTCGTTTTGCCGCTATCCAAGGTAAGGTAACGGACAAAAAAACAGAGAAACCGCTTGCCGGGGTCATGGTGGAAGTGTTGCCGATAGGGAAACAGGCCCTCACGGCCGAAGACGGCACCTACCGTCTGGACAGCATCAACGCGGGCACTTACACACTGTCGGCCAAAAAAGAGGGTTATGTTGACGTTACCAAAGAGAATGTGCAACTGGTAGCCGAGCAGGAACTCTCAATGGATCTTGTAATGGAGGAAGCTGCATCGTTGGCCTCCATACAAGGCAAAGTAACCGATAAGGCTACAGGGGCGCCGCTTTCGGGTGTAACGGTGGCCATCAAGGACGGAAACCTACAAACCACCACCGCTCAAGACGGCAGCTACCGTATCGACAACCTGAATCCGGGCACTTATACGCTTACCGCCCAAAAAGAAGGCTATCTTGACTTTACGCAGGAATCCGTTGTATTGACGGAAGACCAAACCTTGGATTTGAATATAGAGATGGAAGCAAAGGTTCTCTTTGCACTCATCCAGGGCAAAGTAACCGATAAGGCTACAGGCGCGCCGCTATCGGAGGTATCGATGGAAATTCTGCCCGGCGGAAAACAGGTTCGGACTTCACAAGACGGTTCCTACCGCATGGACAGCCTGACACCCGGCACCTATACGCTCAAGGCAAAAAAAGACGGCTATACCGACTTTGCGCGGGAATCCATCGTATTGACGGCAGACCAAACCTTGACGTTGGATATAGAGATGGAAGCGAAGGGAAGTAACGATGATCCGGAGAACAACACCGATTATACCGAAACCGCTTTCGGTATAAACCTGGAGATGGTGTATGTGGAAGGCGGCACCTTCCAGATGGGGGCGACCTCTGAACAAGATGAGATGTGGCCGAATATGGACGAATTTCCGGTGCGGACCGTCAAAGTGAATTCGTATCATATCGGGAAGTTCGAGGTAACGCAAGCGCAATGGAAAGCCGTGATGGGATCTAATCCTTCGGAGTTCAAAGGGGATAATCTTCCGGTTGACAACATAACCTGGTTTGATGCCAATGAATTCTGCACGAAACTGAGCGAACAGACCGGCAAGAAGTATGTGTTGCCCACCGAAGCCCAATGGGAATATGCAGCCCGTGGCGGCAAAAACTCCCAAGGCTTTGTCTATGCCGGCAGCAATAATGCCGATGAAGTGGCGTGGACTAATGAAAACAGCGATTTCAAAACGCATCCGGTAGGCACGAAGAAGGCCAACGAACTGGGATTATATGATATGAGCGGTAATATTTCGGAATGGTGTTCCGACTGGTACGGATCGAACGATATGGATGAAGCGCCATACGATGAAAATGATACGGACAATCCGCAAGGTCCTTCTACCGGTACATACCGCGTATATCGTGGCGGTGTTTATGAAATGGAACCTTGGATGTGCCGCGTATCGAAACGGGGTGCTGGATTCCCTACGAACGACGCGAACATGGGCTTCCGCGTGGCGGTTATCCAATAGCAAAACTCGCTAAGCCCAACTTCTTTGCCCCTTCACAGGCATGGCTACTCCGGTGGTCATGCCTTTTTTTTGCAATTTTAGTTTTGAATCGTAAATCCGCAAAACCTCCCCTTGCAATCCCCCCTCTTTTTCGTTAAATTTGCAGGTTTGGGATTTTTTGAGCGAAATGCGTTTCAGAGACATCATAGGACAACGGGACTTGATCGAGAAGTTGATTGCCGCCGTCAATAACGGACGGATTCCGCACGCCCAGCTGTTTTGGGGCGCGGAAGGCAGCGGGCAGCTGGCGCTGGCCACCGCCTACGCCCAGTATATCAACTGCCGGCAAAAGGTGCAGGCCTCCTCGGGCGAAGACCTCCACGGGCTTTCCGCCGATTCCTGCGGCAAATGCCCCTCCTGTCTCAAGTTTCAACAGATAGCCCATCCCGACCTGCATTTCGTCTATCCCAACAACGCCGACGGCAGCCGCATCAAGAAAGATTCCCAAAGTCTGGACTACATCGACACGTGGCGCGAGTTGATGCTGGCCAACCAAGGCATCTTCAGCCTCAACGAATGGACGGAGGCGATGAATATCGGCACCCGCCAGCCCATCATCAACGTGCGCGACTGCCGGCAGATTCTGCAGACCCTCAGCCTCAAGCCGGCCGAAGCGGCCTTTCGGGTCGTTATCGTGTGGCTGATCGAGAAACTGGACGTAACCACCTCCTCCATCCTGCTCAAGACCTTGGAAGAACCCGAACCGCAAACGGTTTTCCTTCTGGTGTCCGAAAATCCCGACCGTATCCTGCCCACGATTCTGAGCCGCACGCAGATGGTAAAGGTGCCGCGCATCGAGGCCTCCGATTTGGAAGCCTACCTGCAACAAAAGGGCATGGGAGCGGAAGATGCCAAGGACCTTGCCCTGCGCAGCCAAGGCAATCTGGTGGAAGCCAAACTGCTGTCGGGCAACAACGAGACAAGGAAGAATTTTCACGAAAGTTTTGCCGACTGGATGCGGCTCTGCTTTAAAGTGGATATGCCTGCCCTGGTGGCTTTGGGCGAAAGGATGAAAGATCTCAAGGGCGAGCCGATAAAGCTTTTTTTGCAAAGTTGCCTCAACGAGATACGCGCCTGCCTGCTCATCTCGAACGGTTGCGGACAGTGGGTCTTGGGCGATGCCGCCGAAAAATCGTTCTGGCAGAACTTCTCCAAATTCGTAACCAATGCCAACGTGCGGCAATACTACGATTTGTTTAACGACGCCATTTATCAGATAAGCCGTAACGCCGACATTCCGACCCTGTTTACCGACCTGAGCATAAAGCTCTGCCGGATATTGGCGGCGGCACGGAAATAAATTTTTGAAAACACACGTCATGGACCAGGATATTTTGCGCAAGACCTCCTATCACGACCAAAAGGAAGAACGCGATTTCGTGCGCCCCGCCGAACACGAGGGCAACGAGGACGAATCCCGCGAAGAGGTTTTTATGCGGCTCACCGCCGACGAAAACATTTACAACAGCCGCGGCCTTTCGCACGCTCCCAAAATGGAAGACAGCAGCCGCGAACGCTATCTGCAGATGGGATGTTGCGCCCAGATGCACAGCTGCCAATGGACCGACACCTTTCCCGCCATGAGCGCCGAAAGCGACTTTCCCATCGTGCAGGTGCGCTTCAAGAACACGCATAAAGACTTTTTCCGTCTGCCCGAAAACGAAGACGCCAAGAGTTTCCATACCGGCGACATCGTGGTGGTGGAAAGCACCAACGGCCACGACACGGGCGTTATCTGCCTGCAAGGGGAGCTGGTGCGGCTGCAACTGAAAAAACGCAACCTCAGCCCCGACTCTCCGGATATCCGCAAGATTTACCGGAAAGCCCGCCAGAACGACGTGGATAAATGGACCGAAACCATCCAGGCCGAAAAGGAAATGCAACGCCGGGCCCGGGTCATCGCCGCCCAATTGGGATTGAGCATGAAGATCAACAACGTGGAAATCCAGGGCGACTTTACCAAAGCCATTTTCTACTATACCGCCGACGACCGCGTGGACTTCAGGCAACTCATCAAGCTCTATGCCGAAGAATTCAAGCTCCGCATCGAAATGCGGCAAATCGGCGCGCGGCAGGAATCGGGCATTCTGGGCGGTATCGGCGCTTGCGGCCGGGAACTTTGCTGCGTTACTTTCCTGCACAACTTCTCTTCGGTGGGAACACACGCGGCGCGCGTTCAGCAGGTATCACTCAACCCGCAGAAACTGGCGGGGCAATGCAGCAAGCTCAAATGCTGCCTCAACTACGAATACGAAGTGTATGCGGATGCCATGAAATCGATGCCCGATTCCAAGGCCATCCTCAAAACCGAAAAAGGCGATGCCCGCTGCATCAAACTCGACCCCCTGCGTCAGAAACTCACCTACGCCTATGCCGAGATTCCCGGAAGCTATGTCGAACTGACCGCCGAGCAGGTGTTCGATATTCTGGAACGCAATAAAAACGGCATCACGGTGGGCGATCTGGAAGAAATGACCAAGGATGCGCGCAAACCGGCGCAACCCAAGCCCGAATTCCGGCAGGTGGTAGGCCAGGACGACCTGACCCGTTTTGACAAACCCAAGGAAAACAAAGGCCGCAACAAGGGCGAAAGGCGCAAAGGCAATAACGGCGGCAACGGCAAGCCCGCCAAGAACCGCCCCACGCACAGCCTGCAAAAACCCGTTCTGAAAAACAACCATGAAAA
>CAMWTX010000136.1 GCA_947177315.1 uncultured Bacteroidales bacterium
TTCAGAAACCCTTTCACGGTGTTGAAAGCCGTTATGTCGGGGCAGTTGGCCTGCAGATATTCGCCGAGCATCCGGCCTGTTTCTTCGGGGCTCTTCTTGGCCGCCTTTACAAAGGGAAACACCACCAGGGTAATGTCGCCTTCGAATTTCCGGTCGGTTTTCTGGAACTGTATGCTGCCTTCTTTCGCTTCAAATCCGAACAATTCCTTGACGGCTTGCGCGGAGAGCCTTTCCAAAACGCTTTCGATGGTTTCCATGTATCGTGTCTTTTATTCTTGCAAAAGTAGCCAAAAAGTAGCTTATTTCTTTGCCGAAGCCAGATAAACGCCGCCGATGGTGAGCAAGGCACCCAGCAACATGATAAGTGTGAGCGGTTCGCTCAGGATAAGGAACGAGGCGGCGGCCGTCACCACGGGCGAGAGGTAGATGTAGTTGGTGGCCTGTATCGGGTCGATGTTGGCGAGCACCTTGTTCCAGAACAGGAAACACAGCAGGGAGGCGACCATGCCCAGATAGAGCAGTTTTCCGAAAACTACGGGTTGTCGGAGCAGTTCAAGGTCTTGCGGCTGGAAAGTGCAGAGATAGAGCGGCAGAATCGTGAGCAGGCCGTAAAAGAATACTTTGCGTGTGATGAAAAGATTGTCGTAGCGGGCTTCCAGTTTCTTGACGAACACGGTGTAGAATCCCCAGCAGAGCGCGGCGGCTAGGCAGAGCAGGTCGCCTTTGGGCGAGAGATGCAGCACGAAATGCCCGTTCAGAATAACGCAAGCCACGCCTGCCAGGGCGATTACCGAACCGAACCAAAACCTTTGGGAAAGCGGCGTGGTCTCCGAAGGTGAGAAAAACCGCAACAGCAGTGCGGTGATAAGCGGTGCGATGCAGAGGATAAGGGCTATGTTGTTGGTGGCGGTATAGGTGAGCGCCGTGTTTTCGGTATAGAAATACAGCGATCCGCCGCAAACGCCCGCCAAGGCCAGCAGCAGTTCATCCTTGAGCGAACCGGCAAACAGCCGCCTGTGGCAATAGACCGCCATGAGCAGGTAGGCGAGCAGGAAGCGGTAAAAGAAGATTTCCTGCGGGCTCAGGCCTTGGTTGAGCAGTATCTTGGTGGAAACGAAAGTGGTTCCCCACACCACCACGATACCGAGCGCCAAGAGGTGATAGAGGGGATTGGGCTTGGTGTTCATGCGGCGATTAATAGTGGTAATTGTCGATATACGACTTGCTCTTTTGAGCCTTGAGGCTTTGGAAAACGCCGCTCTTGACGCGGATATGGAAGTTCCATTCGGTGCGGTAGCCGAAAGGAACCCAGTAGAATCCCATTTCCCAGCAGTGCAGGTCGCGGCTGAAACTGATCGTGGTAATCGTGAATTTCTTGGCCTGGATATCGAATCCCGTGCCGAAATTGATGTCGAACTTGTCGGTAATCTTTACGTTGCCCGAAAGCGTGATGGTCTGCACCAGATCGTGGTTCAGCCTGCCGTTGCGCGCATCGGGCGTTACGATATAGTTGAGGTTGTAGCCGATGTTGAGGTTCCACGGGGCTTTGAAGTCGATAGGCTGCAGGAAAATATCGGTGGGGTCGTACAGATCGGAGGCGTAGTAAGGTGTTTGCGGCTTTTGCTGTGTCTGCCCGTTCTGCTTGGGCTTCGCCTTGGGGTTGAGGTTCCATGCCAGCGAAACGGACAGGTCGGTGCGGGTGAACCGCAGGCCCTTGTATTTGTTATCGACCCAAAAGAATTCGTTGTACCGCCGCCCGTCCTTGTCGGCCTTGTAAAAGTCGAAAGCAGCGCCCACGTTCACGTTGAGACGTTGGAAAAGCACGGTGCGCGCGCTGATGGTGATGGGCGCCCAGCGCAGGGAGTCGGCGGCCATGTTGTAAGAAGTGCTTACGGTAAGGTTGTCGATGAGCTTGATTTTCTTTTCGCCGCTCACGGTGTCTTTCTTGCTGCGCACTTTCATGTCGAAAGTGTTCTTGAGCGATAGGTTGATGCTTCCCACCATGCCGGAGGGCGGCCCTCCGTAGATATTGTTGGCGTATTTGGAATAGAGGTGTTCCACGCCGTTGGGGTCGGTGTAAGTGGCGTAGGCACCCCAGAACGGCTTGCTGAAATCGGGGCGGTAGGTGATGCCGATGTTGGGCGTCATAACATGGCGGAACGCCTTGAGCCATCCTTTCTTGAACCGGAAGATGCCGTAAACGTTAAACGAAAGGTTGGTGTTGTAGCTGAACTGGCGCGTGGTCTTGAAACCCTTGTTGCGGATATCCGTCAGTTGGGATTGCTCGGGGTCGTAACGTTTGACCGTGTTGTTCAGATACCACAGTTCGGAGTAATCGAAAGAGTTGGTCCAGTTCATGTACTTGAACACCTTAACCGTGCTCGCCAAGCGTGCGTTCTGCTTGATGCCGTTGTTCATGTTTTCCAAAGTCTGGCGGCTGAGGAAATTGGTGTCGGTGGCGCAGATGTTGTTTTGCGCCAGCAGGCTGTAGTTGAAGCTGATGGTTTCGTACCAGCGGCGTTTGCCCACGGCCTTGCGGCGGCGGAAAGGATAGAGCTGGTCCACCGAGAGGCTTACCGTAGGCAGCGTGATGTTGAACGCTCTGGTGTAGGTGTTGTAGTCGGCCGAGGCATTGAGGGCGAGGTGGAGCTTACGCGCAAAGTCGAGCGAGTAGGAGATGTTCGAAGTGGTGGTGCTGGTCAGGTAATCGCTGAGATTGCCCGCATACTTGCTGTAGGAGCTGTTGGTAAAGTTCACGTTGGCCGAAAAACGGCTGTTGGGGCGGGCTTTGGAATCCTGCGAGTGCGACCACTGGATCTTGAAACCGTTCTGATGGGCGCGGTGCGGCAAACCCCGTTCATCTTGATAAATCCAAGAATAGCCGAAGTTGAGCGCGCCGCTGAATTTGTAGCGTACCGCGTAGCGGAGGGCGGCGCGGATTTCCCAGTTGCCGCCGGTATAGGCATCGGCTTCTGCCTTGAGATCAAAATAATCGTTGATGCAGAGATAAGCCCCGAAACCCTTAAAGAAAAAGCCCGCGCGCCGCGTCTGCCCGAAACTGGGCATCAAAAGGCCCGAACGGTGCTTTTTCTGATTGGGAAGTACGGCAAAGGGCAATATCAAAGGTGTAGGCACGTTTTCGATAAACATCATGGCCGAGCCCAGCACGATTACTTTCTGCGGAACCACTTTGGCCTTGAACGCCCGCAGGTCGAAGTGGGGCGTTTCCAGGTCGCAGGAAGTAAAGCGCGCGTTTTTGATAAAGGAAACATCGTTTTCGTATTTCTTGACCACATTGCCGTGCACATACACGTCTTCCTGTAAGGTCAGCACGTCTTTGATGATGCCTTTCTTGGTATTGAAATTGTATTTTATCTCCTTGGCGTCGAAACTGTTCTTGCTGTCTTCGAAATGCGGAACGCCCACCTCCAGCCCCAGGCTGTCCAGGGTGGGGCGCGCCAAGACCTCGGAACCCGGCAGGTTCACCTCCATATAGTCCGATTCCAGATGAAAGCCGCTGTAATTCACCGTCGCTTCAGAAAACAGGTGGGCGACCCGGGTATTCATATCCACATAGATCGAATCATTGGCGGTGTAGTCCAATACATCCGTAATGGTGGAACTCTGCCGAAACAGGCCGGCGGTGTCCGTTACGGCCACGGAATCGGAAAGCATCCCGGCGGTATCGGTGGGCAGGCTGTCTGTAAGGGAAACCGTATCGGCAGGAAGCACAAGCGGGGCAAGGGAGGCTGTATCGGCTGTAGAAGTCGTGTCGGTTGTGGCGGCAAGGGGAAGCCGTTGCACCGTAGCGGTGGCGGTTGGCGTGGCTTGGGGCGCATTCCGAGGGGTGGCGCAGGCGCAAAAAAAGGCCAATGCCGTTCCTGCAATCCATGCTGAACCACATGCCCGAAATTTTGCGTATTTTTGCCTCTTGTGCATAAGGGACAAAAATACGTAAATCCCAAAACTTAATAAAGGCATGTTCCGTAAATCGGTCGCCTTGAGATGTTTTTCGGCGCTTCGATTTAGGGGGCGGCTTAAAATCACAACCCGTTGAAGAACTATTGGAAAATATGGTGCGGCATGTTGCTGTTGGTGCTCGGAATGATGCTTCCGGGGCAGGGGCAAGTCGTGTCGGACAAAGTGGATGTTTTGGTGATTGACCCCGGGCACGGCGGCAAAGACCCCGGCTGCGTGGGCAAGAAAGCGCGGGAAAAAGACGTGGTGCTTGCCGTGGCGCTCAAGTTCGGCAAGATGGTCAAGGAAAAGTTTCCCGATGTAAAAGTGGTCTATACCCGTAGCGACGACCGTTTCATCGAACTTTGGAAGCGCGGTCAGATAGCCAACGACCACCATGCCGACCTCTTTGTCTCCATTCACTGCAACGCCGCCAAAGCACCTTCGGCGCGGGGCATGGAAACCTGGTTGCGTGGGGCGCAGAAAAACGAGGCGAACCTGGCCGAAGTGCAGCGCGAAAATGCCGTTGTGTATCAGGAACAGAACCACGAGAAGAATTATAGTCAAAGCTGGATGGATGTGGTTACCGCCACGATTCATCAGGATGCGGGCTTTGAGAACAGCGTTTATTTCGCCCAGGAACTGCAAGGACTGTATAA
>CAMWTX010000137.1 GCA_947177315.1 uncultured Bacteroidales bacterium
GCTCAAGCTTGACCTTTCGGGCGCTTCGGAACTGGATATCATGGGTAGCGGCAACGATATGGAAGTGGAATGTTCCGGTGCCTCGGAGGTGGAAGCGGAGAAGTTTCCGGTAAAGAATTTTAATGGCAAGCTTTCGGGGGCTTCGGAAGCCGACCTGTACGTAACGGAAACTTTCTCGGGCAGCGCTTCGGGCGCCTCCTCCATCAAGGTAAAAGGCTGGCCGCGGGTACTCAAATCCGAAACAAGCGGTGGTTCGTCGATTATCTTCGAATAGCCTCCCTTCCGTTTAAAAACGCTTGTAAACCAAGAAAGGGCCGGAGTATCTCCGACCCTTTCTTTTTTCGGGACATCTTGAAACCTTATTTTCCTTCGAACACCCCTTTATAGACGGCTTCGGCTTCTTGATACCATTCTTCGCCGTAGCATTCGATCAGGGGTTCTTTGAGAAAGCGGAAAACGGGAATCTTCTTGCGGCGGCCCGCCACTTCGGCATCCCGGCAGATATCCCAATGGAAATAATTGACCGCGTCGTATTCGGGATAATGCTGCACGCGGATTGGAAAGAGATAGCACGAAACCGGCTTGCGGAAAGGAATCTTGCCCTCGCGGAAAGCCTTTTCCACGGCGCAATAGGCAATGCCGTCCTGCCCGTAGGTAAGGTAAACGCAATCGCGGTTGTTCACCAAGGGGGTCACCAGGCCGCCGTCGAGTTCATAGACCTCGGCAAAACCTTTCGTTTCGACAATCTGCCGCGCTTGCGGGCTCATGTATTGGCGGTATTCCGGATAGTACTTTTCCAACAGTCCGCACTCGTGTTTTTCGAGCGGTGCGCCGGCATCTCCCTCAATGCAGCAGCAACCTTTGCATTTGCCCAGATTGCAGCAAAAATGTTCGGTAAAAACCTCGTCCGAAACCAAGGTGTTCTGAATGGCAATCATACGTTGTCTTGCTATATCCCCAACCGTTCCCGTGCCGAAATACGGTCTTTTTCCAATTGGTCTTTCAAGGCTTCGAGGCTTTCGAATTTCCTTTCGCCCCGGATAAAGCCCAAAAGTTCTATCCGCAGCCTCTGCCCGTAGAGGTCGCCGTTGAAATCGAACAGGTGAACCTCCACGCGCCTTTCCTCGCCCAAATTGACGGTGGGACGGATTCCCACGTTCATCATGCCGTGGCAGACCGTGCCGTTGTTCAAAGTGGCGCGGCAGGCGAACACGCCTGCCGGCACCACCGTTCCGTCGTCGATTTTCAAATTGGCGGTAGGAAAACCTATCGTGCGGCCCAAGCGGTCGCCCTGCACCACGGTTCCTTCAAAAACCGAGCCTTCCATCGCCTGGCTATTCTACCGTGAGGATTTCGGGCATGCGCGCCAATACCTGCGGTTCGCGCATATTCAATATTTCGGAAAGATAGAGGTAGGCTTCCAGGCCTGTCTGACCGAAATGCTTGCCGATATACGATTGGGCCGAGCGGGCTTCCATATCGCCGAACAGTTCGAGAAGCTGTTCGCTCAAACTTTT
Organism: uncultured Bacteroidales bacterium; assembly: GCA_947177315.1. Classification (GTDB taxonomy): domain Bacteria; phylum Bacteroidota; class Bacteroidia; order Bacteroidales; family P3; genus Pullibacteroides. The sequence goes on from CAMWTX010000137.1 coordinate 1,518, forward strand.
TTCCTTGGGATATTCCACCAAGGAATATTCGCTCAATTCAGCCAATTCCGCCGCACCGGCAATGGCCTGCTGCAAGCCGCCCAGTTCATCCACCAAACCTATTCCTATCGCGTTGGCACCGCTCCATACACGGCCCTGGCCTATCGAATCCACCTGCGCAGTGGTCATGCCGCGGCCCTGGGCCACCTTGCCGATAAAACCGGCGTAGATTTCTTCGATATTCTGCTGCATCACCGCCGCTTCGTAAGAGGTCATGGGACGGAAAACACCGCTCAATGCCGTAGAATTCCTGTTGGTTCCCACTTCATCCACATGAACGCCGATTTTGTCGGTAAGCCCCTTGAAGCTGGGGATGACGCCGAACACGCCGATACTGCCCGTAAGCGTGGTGGGCTGGGCATAAATCTTGTGCGCCATGCAGGAAATGTAGTAACCGCCGCTGGCCGCATAATTTCCGAAAGAAGCCACCACCGGCATCTTTTCCTTGGCCTTGAGCAATGTCTGATAGATGATGTCGGAGGTAAGCACGCTGCCGCCGGGAGAATTGACACGCAAGACAATTGCCTTTACGTTCCTGTCTTTGGCGGCTTTTTCTATCTGGGATGCCAAATCGGTGCCGATATTGTCGGAGGAGCCTTTGCCCATCACGATTTCGCCTTCGGCATAGATAACGGCTATCTTGTTTTTGGCTTTGTTGTCGGGTTTGATGGTCTTGGCGTAATCGGCCCATGCCACTGTATTGGCCTTTACGCTGTCGGCAAGCCCGGTGCGCACGGAAAGCAGGTTTTCTTCCACCATGCTGGCGGGAACCAGGGCATCCACCAGACCCGATTTGAGCGAACCGGTGGCGGTAAAGCCCAAAAGGGAGTCGGCTATCTCGTTGAGACGGCTTTGGCTCAGGCCTCTCGAAGCGGATACGTCCGCAACCACCTTGTTCCACATGGAACCCAAAAGCACGTTATACTGCAAGCGGTTGGCCTGGCTCATATCGTTGCGGAAATAAGGTTCCACCGCGCTCTTGAACTGCCCGTGACGCACCACCTGCATATCGATGCCGGCTTTCTTGAGAAAATCGGCGTAAAACATCAGCTGCGCGCCCAAGCCTTGCCAGGAGATGGAACCTTGCGGCTGCATGAACACCGAATCGGCCACCGAAGCCAGATAATAACCGCTTTGGGAATACATGTCGGAATAAGCGTAGATGAATTTGCCGGCTTCCTTGAAATCGAGCAGGGCGTTGCGCAATTCGTTGGCGATGGCCCAGTTTACCGATCCGTTGTCGTATCTGATATAGATGCCTTTGATACGGGCGTCTTCCTTGGCCTGACGGATAGCGCGCAACATTTCGTTCATGCCCATGGTCTTGGAGAAACCGGGCACGGAAAACAAGCCCACGTTGTTGCTCTGGCTGTGGCTGCGGTCGGAAACCGCCTTGTCGATGCGGATTTCCAGCACGCTGTTGTCTTTAACGTTCACCGCCGGTTTGGAATCACCGGAAAGCATCGCACCCAGCGAACCGATAAAGATGAAAAACATAATCAAGCCTACAATCAGCATACCCACTACGGTTGCCAAAAGGTATTTGAAAAACGATTTCATGATATTTTGTTTTTATTGTTTAATTCTCATTTATTCTCCATCGCACGGCGGGCGGCGGCGGCAATCATTTCCACAATCCGGCGGTAGTCGTCTTCGTTGTTCACAAAATCCATCTCGGTGGTCTCGATAATCAGGCTCCTGCGGGCGGGAAGCGTGCGCATGTAATCCATGTATCCCTGCTCTATCATCTGCAGGTAGGCGGGATCCATATTGCTCTCGTATTCGCGGCCACGGCGGCGGATGTTCTTCATGAGCCGGTTCACGTCGCTGTGCAGATACACATACAGGTCGGGCTGCGGCAAGGTGGTGAGGATGATTTTGTAGAGCCGCGAAAAAAGGCTGTATTCGTCTTCCTGCAAGGTGTTCTGGGCAAAGATGAGGCTTTTGCTGATGGAAAAGTCGCTCACGATGAACGGGCTGAACAGTTCCTGCACAAAGTCTTCCTTGGCCTGCCGGTAACGTTCGGCCAGAAATGTGAGCTCGAGCGGAAAGGCATAGCGTTCCCTGTTGCGGTAGAACTTGGGCAGAAAGATGTTCTCCTCGAAGCTTTCCGTAACCCATTTGGCGCCGAACTGCTTGGAGATACGGCGGGAGAGCGTGGTTTTTCCGGCTCCGATATTGCCTTCGATGGCGATGAACCGGATGCCTTCGGGAAACACCGGCTCAAGACCGGTATCGGCGGCGTTCCGTGAAGCCACGGCAGAAGGGTCGTAGAGCCGCACTTCCTGAACCCCGTCGGGGCATTGTTCGAGCAACTGCCGCAGGCTTCGGTTCAATTGCGGGTGAACCAAATCGGGAGCGATTTGAGCCATCGGCACCAAGGCAAAGGCGCGCCGGGGCAGGAGCGGATGCGGAATACACAGCCGGGTATCGCAGATAACGGTGTTTCCGTAAAAGAGTATGTCGATGTCGATAATCCGCGAAGCGTATTGTTTTTGGGCACCCTGAACCAGCGGACGCACGCGCCCCAAATCCTTTTCGATGCCGAGCAGGACACGCAGGAGCGCATACGGATCCAATTCCGTTTCAATCGCCAGGGCCTGGTTGTAGAAAAGGTTCTCGGATTCAAAACCCCAGGCCGGCGAGGTATAGAGCGAAGATGCCTGCACAATCTGCCCGGCGCGCTGGCTGATTTCGCGTCGCGCCGCAGCGAATGTTTCCACACAATTACCTAAGTTTCCGCCCAATAGCAGATATGCCGTTTGCTTGCTGTCCATAGGGAACGAAGATATAAAAAATCGAGCGTAGAAGCCAAATAAATTTGGCTCAATCAATCTCCGTTACTATATAGACAACAACGGGCAAGATTTTATTACGGAAACTATTCCTGCCCCAATACCGTGGTTTCGGCTTGTGCCACCCGTGTCTATTTTACCGAAAACTTTTCCGTAAG
>CAMWTX010000138.1 GCA_947177315.1 uncultured Bacteroidales bacterium
GTTTTCAAAAGCCTGCTCGACGATGCCACAACGCAGACAGTAACGGCCATTAACGTAAAAGACAACATCCTTTACGTGCGCATGAACAACGCCGCCGCCCGCAGCAACCTTTCCTACCGACTTTCCGACCTCCTGCAACAGACCAACCAAGCCCTCGGCAGGCCGTTCCTCCACGAAATCCGTTTGGCGTAGCCCGTACTTTTTTGTAACTTTACACTTGGCTTAGTCTTCCCTTTGGAAGACCCACATTTATGTTGTTTTCAATTTATTAAAAACAAAAACAATGATTCAACGGGTTCAATCGGTATTCCTGGCGGCGGCCATGCTCTTGGTCAGCCTGCTGTTTTCTTTCGTGCTTTGCGACTTCCATCTGCCCGACGGAAGCATCGCGGTCATGAAGATGAGCGGTTTCGTAGGCCCCTATCAATACCTCAACAACCAAGTGGTGAGCGCCTCCCGCTTTCCCCTGCTGCTGATTCTTTCTTCGGTGCTGTTCATCCTACTGGCCGTAACCCTGTTTTCTTACCGGAACCGTCCGCGCCAGCTCCGGCTCTGCACCATTGCATTTTTCCTCAACATCATCCTCTTGGGCGTTCTGTTCCTGGGACCCGATACGATTTCCACCAAACTCTCCGCCTCCTTAGACCTTGGACTGGATAAGCAGGCCGCCCGCAAGATGGTGCATTACCAATGGGCCACGTTCTTTCCCTTCGCCTCGCTCATCTTCATCAACCTCGCCTCGCGCCGCATCAAGAAAGACGAAGCCTTGGTCCGCTCCGCCGAACGCCTGCGCTAACACCCCGACGCCATGGAAAAGGTGGGTATCATATCCGACACGCACGGCATCTTCCTGCCTCAGCTGCGCCGCTTTCTGGAGCCCTGCGCCCAGATCTGGCATGCCGGTGACATAGGCGGTCTGCCCACCCTGCAGGAGATTTCCTCTTTCCGCCCCACCGTGGCGGTCTATGGCAATATCGACGATTACATAGTGCGCCGCCATGTTCCCCAAACCGCCGTTTTCGAATGCCAGGCCTGCAAAATCGTACTGACCCATATCGGCGGCTATCCCGGCAGGTATTATCCCGATGTCAAGAAAGTGCTGATGCGCGAAAAGCCCGACATCTTTGTCTGCGGCCATTCGCATATCCTCAAGGTGATGCGCGACGAGGCGCTGAACCTCCTGCACATCAATCCGGGAGCGGCCGGCAACAAAGGTTTCCATGCGGTCGTTACGGCGGTGCGCCTCGATATAGACGGCAAAAAACTTTCCAATCTCGAAGTCTTTGAACTCGACCGAAATGAAATTTTATAATCCGAAGCCATGTACCAGATAGACGAAGCCTTGGAAAAGAAGGAGATTTTACGGCGATACAAACTGCTGTTCAAGCTGTTCAAGCGTGAAATCAGTCAAGAGGAACACGATCAGATACACAAGGCCTTTACCCTGGCGGTCACCGCGCACGAACACACGCGCCGCAAATCGGGCGAACCTTACATCTACCACCCCCTGGAGGTGGCGCATATCGTGGTGGAAGAAATCGGGCTCGGCCCCACCGCAGTGGTCTGCGCCCTGCTGCACGATGTGGTGGAAGACACCGAATACACGCTTACCGACATCGAGAACGGCTTCGGCCCCGTAGTGGCGCGCATCGTCGATGGATTAACCAAAATCGACGCGATTTTCAACCAGAACCAATCGTTCTCCATCCAGGCCGAAAATTTCAAGAAACTGCTTTTCTCGCTCTCGGACGACGTGCGCGTAATCCTCATCAAACTGGCCGACCGCCTGCACAACATGCGTACGCTCGACTCCATGCCGCGCGACAAGCAGCTCAAGATCGCTTCCGAAACCATCAATATCTACGCGCCATTGGCGCACCGACTGGGGCTGTTCACGATAAAGAGCGAACTGGAAGACCTCTCGCTCAAATACACCGAACCCGAAACCTACGCCTTCGTATCCGAAAAGATACGGCAGAGCGAGGCCGAACGCGAAAGCCTCATCAACAACTTCATCGCCCCCATCCGCGAGAAACTGGAAACGGAATGCATGAAATTCTCGATTTCGGGGCGCGTCAAGTCTATCTGCTCCATTTTGGGCAAGATGAAGAAAAAAGGCGTTCCGTTCGAAGAAGTCTATGACCTGTTCGCCATCCGCATCGTGCTCGATTCGCCCGTAGAAACCGAAAAGGCCGACTGCTACCGGGTTTACGCCATCATCAACAGCATCTACCGCGCCAAGCCCGACCGCCTGCGCGACTGGATCGCCATTCCCAAGCCCAACGGCTACGAAGCCCTGCACACCACGGTGATGAGCAATACCGGCAAATGGATCGAGGTACAGATACGTTCCAAGCGCATGGACGAGATAGCCGAACGCGGTTACGCCGCCCACTGGCGCTACAAGAACGAAGGCTTCGACACCGAAATGGAATCCGGGCTCGACATATGGCTCAACAAAATCAAGGAAATGCTGGAACACTCGGCATCCGACAATTCGTTGAGCTTCCTGAACGACTTCCGGCAGAATTTCTTCAACGGCGAGATTTACCTCTACACACCTACGGGTGAACTCAAATCCCTGCCCGCCGGTTCGTCGGTACTCGACTTCGCGTTCCTCATCCACTCCGAAATAGGCTTTACTGTTATCGGCGCCAAGGTGAACCACAAGCTCGTGCCCATCAACCACAAGCTTAAGAACGGCGACCAAGTGGAGCTTATCTGTTCCAAGACCCAGAAGCCGAACGAGGAATGGCTCGACTACGTGATCTCCTCGCGCGCCAAATCGCGCATACGCCAATGGCTGCGCGAAGAACAGGCCAAATACTACGACCAAGGCATGGAAGCCTTGAAGAAGATGCTCGACGAACTGCACGTTCCCTTTACCGATGCCAACATCAACCGCGTGCAGGAAGCCTTTTCGCGCAAGAACAAATCGGAACTCTTCTACGCCGTGGCTTTGGAAAAGATTGCCGAAAAAGACATCGCGGCCTTGTTCAAGGACGACAACGAAAAGCACGACAACTGGTTCTGGTCATGGTTCCGCCGCAGCGGAGGCAACGACAAGGACAAACCCGAAACCAACCTGCAGGACGCCATCCAAGCGCAGGTGGAGAACAAGCCCGAAAGCCTGCTGCTGGCCAAGGACGTGCACAACCTCAACTACATCATTCCCGAATGCTGCAACCCTATTCCGGGCGACGACGTTATCGGCGTGATCCTGCCCAACAAAGGCATCGAGGTGCACCGCACCAACTGCCCCAAGGCGATTGAGCTCATGTCGCAATACGGCAACCGCATCGTCAAGGCCAAATGGAAGAAGAACGAAAAGATAGGCCTGCTCACCGGCATCAAGATCAGCGGCATCGATGAACCGGGCATGGCGCTCCAGATTTTGGACAAGATAAACCAAGACTCGCAAATCAACATCCGTTCCATCAACATGAAGGCCGCCGAAGGGGTTTACGAAGGGCAGATCATGCTCTACATCAACAACACCTCCCACCTCAAGGAACTCATAGACCGGATAAAGACCGTAAACGGCGTGGAATCGGTAAAGCGCATCGACCACCGGTAAACGGCATCCGACAAAAAGAAAGAAAAAAAACATATCCCGATGAAAATACTCGTTCTCAACTGCGGAAGTTCTTCGCTCAAGTACCAGTTGCTCGACATGGAGCAAGACGGCAAAATCATGGCCAAGGGCCTGGTTGAAAAAATCGGATTGGCGCAAGGCAGCCTCACCCACCAAGGCGCCGATGGCCAAAAGCACAAATTCGAAAAGCCCGTTCCCGACCATCAGGTGGGCATCAACTGGGTGCTCGAATACCTGATTCACCCCCAATACGGCGTTATCAAAGACCTCAAGGAAATCAACGCGGTGGGGCATCGCGTGGTGCATGGCGGGGAAACTTTCAAAGACAGCGTGCTCATCGACAGCCGCGTGATGGACGCCCTCAAAGCCTGCATACCTTTCGCCCCCCTGCATAACCCCGCCAACATCAAAGGCATCGAGTCCATGCAGGCCCTGCTGCCCGAAGTGCCGCAAGTGGGCGTGTTCGACACCTCCTTTCATCAAACCATGCCCGACTACGCCTACATGTACGCCATTCCCCACAAATTCTACCAAACCGACCGCATGCGCCGCTACGGATTTCACGGCACGAGCCACAAGTTCGTGGTCAGGAAAGCCGCAGAACTGGCGGGCCTCGACATCAACAACAGCAAGATTATTTCCTGCCACCTCGGAAACGGGGCTTCGCTGGCGGCGGTGTTGAACGGCAAGAGCGTGGATACCTCGATGGGCTACACGCCCGTGGAAGGCCTGGTGATGGGAACCCGTGCCGGCGACCTCGACCTGGGCGCTGCCATGGCGATTATGGAAAAAGAATACCTCACCCCGTCGCAGGCCACGAGTTATTTCAGCAAGTAGTGCGGTCTGCAGGGCATTTCGGAAGTGTCGTCGGATATGCGCGAACTGCGTGC
>CAMWTX010000139.1 GCA_947177315.1 uncultured Bacteroidales bacterium
GAATTTCCAATCATACAGGCCGAACAAGGCCCCGATGCCCATGTCGTCGCATCCAGCCGCTAAATCCCTGTCCATGGCGTTCAACCGCCACATATAATTACCCTTGAGCGTGTTGGCCGGGTGATATTGGGCATAGGTTTCCTTATGGTAGGTTTCCTGAAACACCTGAAAGGTGCCGATGCCCGCTTCCTTGACGGTCTTGAAACCCGCCAAATCCAAAGGTGCGGCATTGATGTTGACCCTCCTTATCTCGCCGTATTTCTCTTTGGTCTCATACACGAGCCGCACCGTGTGGGCGATATATTCGGGCGAATAGAGCGGCGACTCGCCATAGACGAGAATAAGCCGCTTATGGCCTTGGTTTTCCAGTCCCTTTACTTCCTGCACCAATTCCTCATCGCTCAAAGTGCGCCTTACGGTGGTCTTGAGGCTACGGCGGAAGCCGCAATAGCGGCAGTCGTTCACGCAGTGGTTGCCGATATAGAGCGGAGCGAACAGCACGATGCGGTTGCCGTAGATGTCGCGTTTGAGCTTGCGCGCCGCCTCGAAGATACTTTCCAGCAACTGCGGGTCTTTCACCACCAGCAAGGCCGCCGTCTCGTCTAAGGTAAGCGGCTTTTTCTCCATGCTTTTGGCAAGCACCGCCGCCACCTTGCCGGCATCTTCTTTCTGCGAAAGGACCCGGAATATCCGTTCATCTTCGATAAAATCGACCGCGCCCTTGGTCAAACTCATGTCCATGACTACAAAATATTGAACAGTTGTTCTTTTATCTTTTCCAATTCATCTTTCATGCGCACCACCGTTTTCTGCATTTCGGCATGGTTCGCCTTGGAACCCAAGGTGTTTATCTCACGCCCCATTTCCTGCGCGATAAACGCCAGTTTACGGCCGGCGGCCTCTTCCTGCAAGGTATCCCGATAGTAGCGGCAATGCTTGGCAAGGCGCACCTTCTCTTCGGTTACGTCTAATTTTTCGAGGTAGTAAATCATTTCCTGCTCCAAACGGTTGGCATCCACACCTTCTTTGCCCCATTCGGCCAGATGCTGCTCGATGCGCGCGCGTATGGACGGAACCCGTTCCTTTTCGAAAGCATCGGTCTGTCTTGCCAATTCCTCGATGTTCGAAACGCGCAGTTCCAGATCCTGCTTCAACACCGCCCCTTCCTGAATACGGCTCCGGTCAAGAAGTTCCAGACATTCGTCCGCCAAGGCCAATACCATTGCCTTTTCGGATTCCGACACCGTTTGGGGCATATCTTCCAGCACCACGCCGGGCAGATGCAGCAGATCCGCGCTGTTCGGGTTCTGAAAACCGAGGTTTGCCAGTTCTTTCCGATAACTTTCTATCTGGGCGGCGTTCAAATGGTACAGATCTTTTAAGGCCGCCGATTCACCCCGGGAAACGCTCAAGGTAAATTCCACCTTGCCCCGGGAAAGCACCGCCGCCACCTTGGCGCGCAGTTCGGGTTCCAATTCCCGGTATTCGGCAGGCAGCCGCAAGCTCAAATCCAAGGTTTTGGAATTGATGCTCCGCGCCTCTGCCTGAAAAATCCGTCCGTCTGTTTCCTTGCGGCTCTTTCCGTAGCCGGTCATCGACTTAATCATGATACTACTCCTCAAATTCTATACGGAAATCGTCTTCCGTCTTGTACTTCTTTTTCTTTTTTGAAACCGTATCGGCCTTGGCGGGTTCAGGCTTGGGCATCAATTCTTCCTCCAGTTCGATAATGAACTCGCCGTTCTCCTGCCGTTTTTCCACCGCCTTGCGTTCCAGTTTCTCTTCCCGTTTGCGGCGCATGTCCGAGTATTCCTCGCGCAAGGCCTCGCGCAGTTCGCCCCGGTTTTCCCTGAGGCGTTCCCTGGCTCCCTGCCTGGCTTTGGCAAAGGCATACTTGATATCCACCTCCGGCAGCGTGCCGGTAATATGCAAGGGCAGACGCACGCGCGAATCGCCTCCCGTAACCACCCCGAATTCTTCCTGGTTCTTGATCCTTTGGGCTCGGCGGCGGCTCAGCAAATCCGAAAGTTCGATCACCACCATGTAATCCACCTCGTTGCTGAACGTATGCGTGCCGCTGAAAGAAAGGTTTCCCGAAGAAGAAACCACCTGCATTTCGGGAATCCGTATCGTGGCATTGTCTATCTCGATAACGTTCTGCAAACGGGCAAAACGGATATCCTGCAGGTCGTCTTCTCCCGTAAAACGGGAAATCCTGCGCAGGCTCTCAAGGTTCTGCAGAACACCATCCTTGATGTCGAGGCGTGTCCAAAGCTGCACGCTCCGCGCATCGAGGCGCTGCGTGGCGAAAAGATAGCGGGCCGCCATACGGAAATCGGCCGAGAAGATGCCGCCGATATGGGCGTATGTAATCTGACTTTGCCCGAAATTATTGAAAGCCTTGAAACAGGAACTGATATCCATATCCTGCACCCGCCCTTGCAGGTTGAGCTGCCAGCCATCCGGTTTCCGGTGCATCGCCGCCGAACCCGAAAAATCGCCCTGCAAGGCATCGAAGTTCAGGTTCTCCACCGAAATGTCTTCCCACGAATAACGCAACAGGCCTTTGAGATGCGCGATATGCAGGTCGGGAACATAGAGCCGGTCCACCGCCACATCCACATCGGCATAGAGGTCTTTCAAGAAATTTCTGCCTTGCGCCGAACCGCCGAGCGCCACCGTATCCTTGCGGTGCGCCGTGCCGTCGGCCTGCGTGAACCAGCCCTTGAGACGCTCCCAATCCAAATCGCGGCTCTGCAATCTGGCCGTGGCGTAGAGGTTCTGCCCCTTGAGCAGCAGGTATGGCAAAAGGTTTTCCACAAAAAGCCGGACCTTCAGCTCGGTTTGGTCTGCCTTTACATTAAAGAGGTTCGTTTTGGCCACCTTGGGTTCGAAAACGATATGGAGGCTGTCGCTTTCCAAACGGCGTTCGTCGGGAAAATCCAAACGCAGGTCACGGATACGGAGATAGCCGTTGACACGGGCGTTCGAAAAATCGGCGGCCCGCCATTCCTTAGGGTTCAACGCATGGAAAGTATGGTTGAAATACAGCCGCGAATCGGCTTTTCCATACAGCCCGTAACCGGGCAATATCTTCAAGAAGGCCTGCAATTCCGACAACTCAGCCGAAAGGATGCCTTGGTAAACGATGTTCGGGGATTTGAAATTCTGCAAGGAAAACCGTCCCGCCACCAAGCCGGTAGGCAATTGCGCCCGCAGTGTGTCGAGCACCAGCCGGCAACTTTCGGCACTGCCCGGCCTGCCGTTGGTAAACTCGCCGCGCAAGGTAACGTCCGTGGCCTTCAATGCCGACTGCTTATGGCGAACCTGCCCGTCGGCATAGCTGAAAGCGGCATGAACATACAAAGGAGCGTGCGTATAATCGCCGCTGATGCCCATATCGAACGCCAGACGGCCTTTAAAACCGTAGTCTTTCACATACCGGCGGGAAGCCTCCGGCAGCAGTTCCAAGAGCGTTTCCACCTGCAGATTCTTGCCTTTGAAAGAAAAATCCATGTAGGGCTGCCGCTTGTCGTAGCAGACATAGCCGGTGGTGGCAAAGGCGGAGTTCTCTATCTTGACCCGGCCTTTCTGCACATTGAAACGCTGTTGTGCCTGGTCGTTGGAGAAACGGATATCCAAAAATCCATCGCGTTGAAAAAGGAAGGCGAAACCGGCGGCTTTCATGGAGTGGATGCCCACTTCGCCTTTGAGGTGGAACACCTGCCCGTCCCGGTACAAATCGCCCTTGGCCGCCACATTCTTGGCCAACAGTTGAAAATCGTGGCGGGACGGCAAATCCCGGTAACGCACCAAGGTGTTGCGGAGCAGCACCTTGTTCAGGTGGAAACTCACCGGATGAGCCAGCGTGTCTTTCTTTTTCCAGATAACGTAGTTGTATTGCCCCTGCCCGTAATACTTAAGGTTGAACTCCCCGCCGCGAACCATGATTTCGCGCACGATGTAGCGTTTGCGGAAAATATCCCGCAGGCTGAAACGCAGGGAAATGCTTTGGGCATGAAAGAGTTCTTCCGGATCCTGACTGTCCGCGCCATTGGCCGAAACGCCCGCAAACGCCACCGAAAGCATAGGAAACTCTTTCCATACCTGCAGACGGATGTCCTGCACCGAAACGGGTGTAATCAGATTACGGTTGATTTCCTGCACGAACAGGCGTTTTATTTCTGCCCGGTTGCAGTAGAGATAAGTGCCGATGCCGCCCGATACGGCCACCAGCAACCCGAAGAACCAAAGCGTGAGACGCAAGACATACCTTTTCCAGCCCCTTTTTTCAGGAGTTCCGAAAACGGCTTCGCTTATCATCATCTCCTTGCGTCCCATACGCTTTTATCGTTATTATGCTTTCTTGCGTGTGGCGCGTTTCTTCACCGG
>CAMWTX010000140.1 GCA_947177315.1 uncultured Bacteroidales bacterium
GTTCAGGACGGTTATGTGGGCGCGAACCCCAACAGCCGCCTGTGCATCCGTATCGTAACGGAAGTGGCTTGGCAGGCGCATTTCGCCAAGAACATGTTTATCCGCCCCACCGAAGAGGAGTTGAAGGACTTCAAGCCCGACTTCGTGATGCTCAACGCCTGCAAGACCACCTATCCCGACTACAAGGCCGAAGGCATGAACAGCGAAGTTTACGTGGCCTTTAACCTGGACGAAAGGAAAGCGGTTATCGGCGGCACGTGGTACGGCGGCGAAATGAAGAAAGGTTTCTTCTCGGTGATGAACTACTTTTTGCCGCTGAGCGGCATGGCGGCCATGCACTGCTCGGCCAACATGGGCAAAGACGGCGACACGGCCATTTTCTTCGGGCTTTCGGGCACGGGCAAGACCACCCTTTCGACCGACCCCAAACGTCAGCTTATCGGCGACGATGAACACGGCTGGGACGATGAGGGCGTGTTCAACTTCGAAGGCGGATGCTACGCCAAGTGCATCCACCTCTCCAAGGAAAACGAACCCGATATTTTCGGCGCCATCAAGCGCGATGCCTTGCTGGAAAACGTGGTGTTCGACCCCAAGACGGGCAAAATCGACTACGACGACGCTTCCAAAACCGAAAACACCCGTGTTTCGTATCCTATCTATCACATCAACAACATTGTGAAGCCTGTGTCGAAGGGCGGTCATCCGAGCAAGGTGATTTTCCTTACCGCCGACGCTTTCGGCGTGCTGCCTCCCGTTTCGCGCCTCGACCCTGACCAGACGCAATACCAGTTCCTGAGCGGTTATACCGCCAAGGTGGCCGGTACAGAACGCGGCATCAAGGAACCCACGCCTACTTTCTCTTCGTGCTTCGGGGCGGCTTTTCTGCTGCTGCACCCCACGGTGTATGCCCGCGAGCTGGTAAAGAAGATGAAACTGCACGGTTCCACCGCTTATTTGGTGAACACCGGCTGGATCGGCGGCCCTTACGGGGTGGGAAGACGTATCGACATTCCTTCCACGCGCGCCATCATCAATGCCATTCTCGACGGTTCGCTCGACAAGGCGGAAACCGAAAAGATTCCGGTATTCAACTTGGCGGTGCCCAAGGCGGTGAACGGGGTGGATGCCAAAATCCTCAATCCGCGCAACCTGTGGGAAAACCCTGCCGATTGGGACAAGGCCGCCCGCGATTTGGGTGCGAAATTCATCAAGAATTTTGAAAACTTTACCGATACCGAAGAAGGCAAGCGTTTGGTTGCCGCCGGTCCGCAACTGTAAGTTTTCTCTCTAAATGGAAAACGGCAAGAAAAGCTCGGAGTTTGGCCCCCAGGGGTGGCGAAAGGCTTTTTTTGCCGTTTTTTTATTGTCTTTCCAAGCTTTTTCCTTTGCCCAGTTCTATACGGGCAGCGAACAGACCTTCGGCCGCAAGCGGGTTCAATACGAAAAGTTTATCTGGATGTATTACCGCTTTGACGGCTTTGACGTGTATTTTACCAACCAAGGCAAGAATCTGGCGCTCTATACCGCCAATTACGTGCAGAACCACCTGCACGAAATGGAGGAGAAAACAGGCGTGCAGGCGGCGGTGGGCCTTCGGTTTGTGGTCTTTAACCGGCTCACCGACTTAAAGCAGAGCAATATCGGGTATCTGGACGAAGACAACGAATCGAACGCCAACAAAGGGGGCGTTACCCGTTTTTTGGGCAACAAGGTTTTTCTTTATTTCGAGGGGGATTATCTGGATTTTGAGCGGCAGATACGCCGCGGCATCGCCGAAATGCTGGTTTCGCAAGCCGTTTCGGGTGCCAAGGTGGGGGCGCAATACCGCAATTCCTATCTGATGGACCTGCCGCGTTGGTTCGTTTCCGGGCTGGCGTCTTATTTAGGGCGCGGCTGGGACGAGGAACTGGACGAGCGCATGGCGGCATCCATCCGGCAGAAAGACTTCAAATATTTTTGGGAGCTGGAGGGCGAGGAAGCCGAATTTGCCGGCCATTCTTTCTGGTACTTTATCGAACAGGTCTATGGGGCGGATGCCGTTAGACGCTGCATCCGCGTGGTTTCGCGCGAAAAGCGGCTCAACAAGACGTTCAGCGTGGCTTTCAACGCTTCCTTTAAGGAGGTGATGGAGCAGTGGCGGGCTTTTTACCTGAGAATGTATTCGGGCATCGGCCACGACGACAGCGCGGCAAACGCTACCAAACTGCCGCACACCGGCAAATCCGACCGTGTTTACCAGCGGTTCACGCTCAACGGAAACGGGCAGGAGGCGGCTTTTGTATCGAACCATCTCGGACGTGCCAAAGTATATCTGCAGACCACGGAGCCCATGCGCCGTTACTGCATTTACCGCAGCGGCGCGGCCATCAACGACAATCCGGATTATTCCTTTCCCTCGCTCTGCTTTCATCCCAACGGGGACATGCTGGGCATCATGGCCGAGGAGAAAGGGCGCACCACCCTGATTGTATATAACATCGAACGGAACCAAAAGGGTGAATTCAAGTTCAAGGCGGTAAAGCGCAACACGATGCGCTACTATCTGGACATGTTCGACAAGGTAAACAGCTTTTCGTTCTCGCCCGACGGCAGAAGCATCGCCTTGGGCGCCACCAACAACGGCTATCCCGACATCTACCTTTTCCGTCTGGGGGCGGGCACGCGCCAACGCATCACGTTTGACCTCTACGACGATTTTGACCCTGTTTTCGTGCCCGGCACGGATTTGCTGGTGTTTTCTTCGAACCGCCCCAACGACAGCATCAAGAAGAATGAGAAATTTGAAATCGCGCCTTCTTTTCCCAACGGCAGCAATCTGTTCGCCTACGACCTCAAGGAGGGCGGCAACCGGCTGTTCGCCATGACCGCCGAAGACGCCCAAACGCTGCTCCGCTTGCCGCAGGTGCTCGAAAACGGGCAGATTGCCTTTACGAGCAACCTCTACGGGCAGACCAACATCGCCTTGGGGCAGCTGGGCAAGACCATCTCGCATATCGACACCGCCATTCATTACCGCAACACGTTTCAAAGCGGCATCGTAACCGATTTCGAGCCCGGGCTGGAATATATCGACCTCTCGCCAAAGAGAGGCCAATACGCCCGTTTGCAGCGCAAACCGAACCGAAGGGGGTTTTACACGCTTACCGAAGGGCAGAGCGAGGATTTGCTGCCGCTCAGAAAGGGGCAGAAAATACCCAAGGCCACACCCTCGCGCTATAAGGCGGCGGTTTGGGAAAAAGAACGCCAGAAGGCAGCGCGGATCGCCTATCAGGACAGTTTGCGGCGCGTGGCGGCAACACAGAAAGACAACGCGGCGGCGCGGCTGGCATCCCAAGCCCGGGTCTTTTTCCTACGCAATGCCGAAGCGCAGGACAATCCCTTGCTTACCGCCTACGATTTATGGCTTTTGCAGCGTGCCGGCCTGTTGCAGACAGAATCGGGCGGCGATTCCACGCACTTTTTAAGCCTTACGCCGGGCGATTCGGCGCAACTAGCGGCAAACCCTGCCTTGGCGCAGGCGGAAGCCGCCTACCGCAAAGCCGTGGGCATCACTTCGGGCGAGAAATGGGTTCCCCTTTCGGATTCGGCGGCGATGGCGGCCCTGATGGCTTCGATGGCCGACGACACGGCTTCGGCTTATCCTAAGATTCCGCCCAAACAGCATATCTACGAGGTGGAATATTCGGTTAATTCGTCCACCGCGCAGTTGGGATTCAGCTACCTCAACGCCTGCTACCAGGCCTTTACCAACAGCAAGACACCGCTTTACCTCAACGCCGCCGCCAGCGGCTTTACGCAGATTTCCATCGCCGATTTGATGGAGAACCACCGGCTTATCGGGGGCTTCGCCTTTTCGCTGGATTTCTCGAGCACCGAATACCTGTTCAGCTACGAATATCTGGAACGCCGCCTGGGGCATCAGGTGGTGCTGCACATGGCCAACCTCAACGACAACACGTATTATCCCTACAAGCAGAACACCTACGATGCGTATTACATCGCCAAATACCCGCTCTCGCCCGTTTCTTCGTTGCGCGGCACGGTGTTCGGGCGTTACGACCGCACCATTTACCAGGCCATCGACTATTTGAGCCTTGTTACCAAGACTTCGCGCGAAATGCGCGTGGGGCTCAAAGCCGAATGGGTCTATGACCACAGCCGTTTCATCACGCAGAACATCTATTTCGGAACGCGCGGCAAGGTGTGGCTGGAATATTACCAGGGAATCTTGAACAACAAGCAGAACCTGTTTGTTTTCGGCGCGGACTTCCGGGATTACCGGCGTCTGTACAAGAACCTTATCTGGGCCAACCGCATTGCTTTCTCCACTTCTTTCGGGCAACAGAAATTAGTGTATTACATGGGCGGTGTAGATG
>CAMWTX010000141.1 GCA_947177315.1 uncultured Bacteroidales bacterium
CGCTTACGGAAGAGGTTTCCTTAAACTTCACGTACAGCGCATTGTCCAAGTAATCTTGGGCGGAGAGGGATGCCGTCATCATCAGGCTCAAACCGATAGCCAGGATTACGGATTTTTTTAAGAAATTCATGGGTGTATTCTTTGTTTAAAGGTTTTTGTATTGGGTTTTTCAGCGGAGCATTTCCGCCGCTTTCTTAACACCTGATAGCAGGCGTTCCACTTCTTCTTGAGTGTTATATATGGCAAAACTGGCGCGCACGCAGCCGGGAATGCCCAGGTGTTTCATCAGCGGTTGGGCGCAATGGTGCCCCGTCCTTACGGCAATGCCGAGCTGGTCCAGGATTACGCCTATGTCGTAGTGGTAAGCCCCTTCGATATTGAAGGAAACCACGCCCGAATGCCCCTCTTCCTTGCCGTAGATTTCCGTGCCGTCTATCCGGCGCAGGCCGTCTATGGCGAGGCCTGTCAGTTGGGCTTCGTGTTCCCGCAGGGCATCGAAACCGATACTTTCCACAAATTCAAGGGCGTTTTTAAGTGTAATGGCTTCGGCGATGGGCGGTGTTCCGGCTTCGAACTTAAAGGGCAGGGCGGCGAAAGTGGTCTGTTGTAAATCCACCTCCTCAATCATTTCCCCGCCGAACTGGTAGGGCGGCAGTTTGTCCAGCCATTCCTGCCTGCCGTACAGAACGCCGATGCCCGTAGGACCGTAAATCTTATGGGCGGACCAGCAGTAAAAATCGCAGCCGATGTCTCTCACATCCACCCGGCAGTGCGCGATTCCCTGCGCCCCGTCCACCAAAACGGCTGCGCCCTGGGCATGTGCCATGGCGGTTATCTTTGAGGCCGGATTTTCCAGACCGAGCCCGTTCGAGATATGCGGAAAAGCCACTAGCTTCGGCTTCAACGCCAATTTTTCTTCCAAAAGCGCCAAATCCAGCGTGCCGTCCCGTTCCACGGGCATAATGTCGAACTCCGCCCCGCTCTGCAGGCAGGCCTGTTGCCAGGGCACGAAATCGGAATGGTGGTCGGAAACCGTTACCAGCACGCGGTCGCCTTTTTTCAGAAAGGCGCGGGCAAAACCGTTGGCCACCAAGTTGATGGCTTCGGTTGTGCCCTTGGTGAAGATGATTTCTTCGTGTTTGGCGGCGTTCATGAACAGGCGCACGTATTCGCGGCTTTCCTCAAAGGCGTCGGTGGCTTGCTGGCTCAGATGGTGCACGCCCCGGTGGATATTGCTGTTGAGTGTCCGGTAATAATCGAGCAGGGCATCCGTCACCACGCGCGGTTTTTGGGTAGTGGCGGCGTTGTCCAGATACACCAACGGGTTGCCGTTGATTTTCGTGTCCAACAAAGGGAACTCTTTCCTGATACCTTGTACGTCCATTTTCTAATGGGCCGAACCGGGGTCTGCCTCAAACAACAGCCCGATTGAGCGAGTGCGAATATAGCGACTTTTTCGGTAGCCCACAAAACCACGGCATTTTCTTATCTTTGCGTTTTATCGAAAATTATCGCAAGATGCGTACATACAAGTTTTGGAACAACCTCATAGGATGGTTGGTATGGGCGGTGGCCACAGCGGTTTTTGTGGGTACGGCCGAAAGGGCAGGCAGTTGGTGGGACTGCGGTGAATATATCTCGACCGCCAGCAAACTCATGGTAGGGCACCCCCCCGGAGCGCCCACATTCCAGTTGATAGGCTGTCTTTTCAGCCTGCTGGCATTCGGCGACCCTGCCAGAATAGGCTTTATGGTAAACGTGATGTCGGCCCTTTGCAGCAGCTTCACGATACTTTTCCTGTATTGGTCCATTACCATGCTGTGCCGCAAATTGGTATATGCCTTTATGTTCTCCGTCAAAAAGAAAGGCGGCCGCCGCATGGAAAAATCGCCCGATGCGCCGGATTACGGAACCTGGTGTCCCGATTGGGCGCAATGCATCCTTATCTTCGCTTCCGGCATCGTGGGAGCTTTGGCCTACACTTTCAGCGATTCGTTCTGGTTCAGTGCGGTAGAAGGCGAAGTATATGCCATGTCTTCTTTCTTTACCGCCGTTACCTTCTGGTGCATCCTCAAATGGGAAGCCGTGGCGGACAAGCCCCACAACCTGCGTTGGCTCGTGCTGATCGCCTTTATGATAGGCCTGGCCATCGGGGTTCACCTGTTGAACCTGCTGGTGATTCCGGCCATCGTGTTTGTGGTCTATTACAAGAAATACAAGCCCACCCGCAAGCGTTTCTGGATTTCGCTCCTGTTTTCTTTCGCCTTGCTGGGGCTTACCCTTTGGGTCGTGATTCCCTGGACGGTGAAGCTGGCGGGCAATTTCGAACTCTTCTTCGTCAACAGCCTGCATCTTCCGTTTAATGTGGGAACCGTATTCTTCTTTTTGCTGCTGGCCGCCGGCCTGGTCTATGGGCTTTGGTACGCCCATAAAAAGCAAAGGGTGGTTCTCAATACCGCATTGCTGTGCCTTTGCTTCCTGCTGATAGGCTATTCCACCTTCCTCATTCTGGTAATCCGCGCCAATGCCAACGTTCCCCTCAACCAAGGCGAGGTAAAGAACGCCATCAGCCTGCTTTCATACCTGAACCGCGACCAATACGGTTCGGTGCCTTTCGTGTATGGGCAGTACTACAACGCCCGTCTTACCGCCGTGGAGCCGGCCAACCCCCAATACGTGCGCGATGACAGCACGGGCAAATACGAACAGGCGGGTTATTCCTCCCAAAAGCTCACCTACGACCCGGCTTACTGCGGTCTTTTTCCGCGTATCCATTCCAATATGGAAAGCGGCGGCAGGCCCTGCGTAACCTACAACAAGATTTGGAGCGGAACCGACGGCGCGCACCGCCCCACTTTGGCGGAGAACCTCCGCTTTCTGTGGAAATACCAGATAGGCTGGATGTATGGCCGTTATTTCATGTGGAACTTCGTGGGCCGTCAGAACGACATCATGGGGCGCGGCTTCAATCCCGACGGCTCGGTGGATGTGTTGCACGGCAACTGGATAAGCGGCATCAAGTTTATTGACGAAATGCGGCTCGGGCCGCAAGACGACCTGCCGCGCCACCTGGCGGAAAACCCCGCCCGCAACACATTCTTTTTCCTGCCTTTGATTTTGGGGCTTATCGGGCTTTATTTCCATTGGCGTTACGTGCCCAAAGACACTTTTGTCGTGTTCCTGCTGTTCTTTATGACCGGCCTGGCGATTATCCTCTATCTGAACCAGCCCAGCACCGAGCCCCGCGAAAGGGATTACGCTTCGGTGGGCTCTTTCTACGCCTTCGCCATCTGGATAGGCTTGGGCGTGGCCGGTATCGGACAGGCCTTGAACGCTTGGCTCAAGAACCGAAAAACAATCATCAAGGGCATGGCGTATGCCGCCACCGGCGTGGTCTGTCTCTTGGCCGTTCCCGTATTGATGGGGCAGCAGGGTTGGGATGACCACGACCGCTCGCACCGCACCTCCGCCCGTGATTTCGGGCGCAACATGATGCTTTCCTGTCCGCCCAACGCGATTTTGGTTTCCGACGGCGACAACGACACCTATCCCATGTGGTATTGCCAGCATGTGGAAGGCATCCGCCCCGACATACGTTTGGTAAACAGCATTCTGGCCAACAGTTCGTGGCTTATCCAGCCGTTATACCGCAAGGTGTATGAATCCGAACCTTTCGATTTTACCTTGGATGCCAAAAATTACGGCGGCGGAAAGAACGAAGGGGTGTATATCGAGAACCGGATTCCCCAAACCATCGAGCTCAAGCAGCTGCTTTCTTTCGTCAACTCCGACAATCCCTCCACCAAGCTCACCGATCCTTCGGGCGAAAGACTTTCGTTTTTCCCCACTTCTTCGGTAAAGATGACCATCGACAAAGACAAGATGCGTCAAGGCACCGCCTTTACCCAGGAGGAGATAAACCGGATGCCCGGGCAGCTCGTATGGAAACTCAACGGCAGGAACATCACCAAATCGCAGTTGGTGATGATGGATGTTATCGCCAACAATCTGGAAAACCGTCCGGTTTGTTTCGTGAGTCCTTACGGGCATCAGGATTATATTCCCGGTTTGGCGCAGTCGCAGATAGAAGGCATGGTTTACCGCTTCGTGCCTTTCCGCAACGACAACCGTTTTGCCTTGGATTCCCGTGGCAACGGCATCAACACCGATAAAACCTACGATTTGCTTGTGAACCAATTCGAGTGGGGGCAAATCAATTCGGGCGAATCCAAACTGGATCCCGAAACCCGTTCCTGGACCGAACAGGCGCGCCATCAGTACGCCACGCTCGCCATGGCCTTGATAGCCGAACGCAAACTTGACTCGGCGGTAAAAGCCTTGGACAAGGGGCTGTAT
>CAMWTX010000142.1 GCA_947177315.1 uncultured Bacteroidales bacterium
CCCCGAACCCGCTCCCACGGCGGTGCTCAAGCCCCGTCCCGCCGACACCGGTTCCAAGCCCCTTATCCTGATTGCCGAAGACAACGACAACAACTACTTTCTCCTGCACGCCATGCTGGAAGACGACTACGAACTTATCCACGCCCATGACGGACTGGAAGCCGTAGAGATGTTCAAGTCGCATAATCCCCGCTTGATTCTCATGGACATCAGCATGCCCAATATGGACGGCTACGAAGCCACCAGGGAAATACGCAAGATTTCCACCACCGTGCCTGTCATTGCCGTTACCGCCTACGCCTTTGCCTCCGATAAGGAAAGAATCATGAGCATTGGTTTTAACGGTTACATCTCCAAGCCCATCAATCCCGTAAAATTGGAAACCGAAATCACTAACCACCTCTAATCTTTTAAAGTAAAGACACGACATGGGCAAAAGACTGCTGTTCCTCGCCTGTTGCGCCATACTCATGCCTTTCTGCGCGCAGGCGGACGAGGATACCGAAGGAATCACCGCCAGGCTGTCGGAAGAATTACGCACCGCCGCCACAGCCAAAGACAGTATCAAGATTCTCTACAACCTGTATGATATTTCGCCGCGCCGTATGCAGACCGTATATGGATGGCAACTGTTGCAGGCCTCCATGCGCGCCAAGGAATATCCGGCTCAAACGGATATGCTCATGCAGCTATCCATCCTCTACGCCAACAACGACAGCATACTCTCCTACCTGCTCCAGTCCGCGCAGGAATTGCCCGAATCGGACGAAAAGAAAGAATGCGAGGTTTTCCTGCAATTGCAAATCATCAGCCTGCAGGCCAAATTCTCCGCCCAACAGCAGCAAGCCGCCGAATTCATCAAAAAATTAGAAGCCGAAAACGGTTCCGACAACGACCTGTTCGCACAAATCCTGCGCGTCAACACGCTCTGCATCTATCTGGGATATACCTCCTCGGGCATCCTCTACACCGAATACCTGGACAAGCTCGAAGCCCTCATCGACCAACTGCCCCCGCAACTGTACGCACTGCGGAACCAATACTACACCCGCGCCGCCATCGTGCATACGGCCAACAACAGTTACACCAAGGCCATCAACGCCGACAAGGAACTGCTGCGCATCATCGAGAAACTGGAAAGGCGATACAGCGACATGGGGCGGATTTACCGCAACTACGACGTAAACAACTATATCTGCTACCGCCGCATCCTGAGCAATTACCCGGGGCTGACCCGCAAGGAACTGGACGAATACTACCGCAAGAGCCTTGAAATCTGCCAACGGAACACCGATGTGCAGAACGACCGCGCCAAAACACCCCGTATCGACGCCTTCTACCTGTTTGCCACCAAACGCTATCAGGAAGCCATTCCCTATATCCGGCAATGCCTCGCGGAAGACCTTACCCCCTCCAACCGCCGCAAGATGCTCCGGATGCTCCGGGATGCCGCCGGGATTGTAGGCGACGATGCCTTGCTGTTGCAGACCCTGAACGAATACAACGTATTGCTGGAAGATCACCTGAACAAGAAATCGGACGAGTTTTTCAGGGAATTGCAGATACGCTACGATGTGGAAGCCCTCAAGGCCGAAAACACCCATCTGGAAATACTTCAGCAACAGACCGCTATCCGGAGCAACCGCCGTATCGTGCTGATTACCGTTCCGACGCTTGTCATCACGTTGATCCTGCTCATTGTGGCCGCCATCAGTTACTTCCGTTCCCGCCGGCTCGCCGCCCACCTGCAGCATTCCAGCGAAGCGCTTATCCGCGAACGCGACATGCTGAACCAAACCCAGACCGAACTGGTGGTGGCCTACAAACGCGCCGAAGAAGCCAACCGCGCCAAGAGCGAGTTCCTGCACAACATGAGCCACGAAGTGCGCACGCCGCTCAACTCCATTCTGGGCTTTTCGCAACTGATTGTAAAGAAGATTCCCGAAGAGATGCGCGGACAGTTGGGCAACTACGCCAATCTGGTAAAAATCAATACCGATTACCTGGCCACCCTGGTAAACGATATTCTGGATATCTCTTCGATCGAAAGCGATGAAATGGCGTTTCCGCAAACGCACAACGTCTCGATTCACGCCCTTTGCCAACACGCGATGAACGAGATAAAAGACCGCGTTAAAGACGGGGTGAACCTGCGTTTCGACTCCTCCAACCCCGATCTGGAAATCACCACCGACCGCGAGCACGTGGAACAAGTGCTGGTGAACCTGCTCAGCAACGCTGCCAAATTCACCAAACAGGGCAGCATTACGATAGGCTACCACTTCAAGGGTCTGAACAAGCTCGTGTTCGAGGTGACGGATACCGGCATCGGCATCCCCGCCGGAAAAGAAGAGGTGATTTTTGACCGCTTCGTCAAACTGGATTCCTTCTCGCAAGGTTCGGGTCTGGGACTTTACCTAAGCCGCCAGCTCGCCCTGCGTTTAGGCGGAGAACTCTACGTAGATCAAGGCTACCTCGACGGCGCCCGGTTCTGCTTTACCATTCCCGTTGCGAGAACAAGGAATTAACATGTTTCACCATGAAAGACAAATTGCAGATTAGAAACAGTACGGCAGAATTCCTGATATTTCAGTTAGACAGCAAAGCGGAAGGTGTGGAGGTGCTGTATCAAGACGAAACGTTGTGGCTTACGCAGGATGCCATTGCCGTATTGTTCGATAAAAGCCGCTCAACCATTACAGAGCACCTGCAAAATATTTTTCATAGTAAAGAATTGCTAGAAGATTCAGTTTGTCGGAAATTCCGACGAACTGCCGCGGACGGTAAAGAATATGCAACCAAGTACTATAATCTGGATGCAGTGATATCTGTCGGTTACCGTGCCAACTCGATTCGTGCCACACAATTCCGACAGTGGTGTACTTATGTGCTTCGGCAGTTTGCCATTCGTGGATATGTGATAGACAAGAAACGGATGGAGAACGGGACATTCCTCAACGAGGACTATTTCGAACATCTGCTTGCCGAAATAAGGGAAATACGTTTGAGTGAACGCAAGTTCTATCAAAAACTGACAGACATCTATGCCACGAGTATAGATTACAATAAGGATGCCCCGACAACCCGTCTGTTTTTTCAGAAGGTTCAAAATAAAATGCACTATGCTGTTCACGGACGCACAGCTGCTGAATTGATAGTGGAACGCGCCCAGGCAGATAAAGAGCATATGGGGCTTACATCATGGGAGAAAGCCCCTCACGGCAAAATCGTCAAAACCGATGTGTCCATTGCCAAGAACTATCTAAAAAAGAATGAGCTGGAGTCTATGGGAAGAATCGTCAATGCCTTCCTTGACTTAGCTGAAGACAGAGCCCAACGCCATATCCCGATGACTATGGAAGACTGGGACAAGCGTATTGATAGCTTCCTGAAAGGAGATGACCGGGCTGTTCTGTCAGATGTCGGTTCGGTATCTGCAGAACAAGCAAAAGAGTATGCCGAGAACGAATTTGAAAAATACCGTATAATACAAGACAAATTGTTTCAATCCGATTTCGACCGACTCAATCTTTTAGACTTCGACACGGAAGACAAAAAATAAAATCAATTTTACATCACCAGCACCTTGTAGTTCTTGCCGGCGACCCTCACGATATACACGCCGTTGTGCCGTACACGGATGGCCGTGGTGCGGCCGCTGTAAAAGCACTGCCCGATAACGTTGAACACCTGCACCCTGCCCCGCTTTTCGGAAAGATATATCGTGTGGTCTTTCACATAGACGTAGAAATTGTCCTCCACGGTGCCTCCGTCCGGCCGTTTCTCGAAATTGGCGGTCAACTCCAGATCTTCCGTCACCGCAAAAGTGTGAACCGAATCGGTGCTGAATACCCCGTTCCCATCCGTCCAATCCACAAAGCGGTAGCCCTCGGCAGGGGTGGCGATGATGGTGGCCGAAGAATCCTTTTCATACCTACCGTTTCCGCTCTGCGACACGCTGCCCCAAGCCTCGTTATTCACGGAAAGTTGCACCGTAAACGTATCCACCACGGGCGGCACAGGCACATCGGGTATAGCCTCGAAGTTGGCGATAAGTTCCAAATTTTCTGTTACTTTGAAAGTGAGGAGTGAATCGGTGGAAAATACCGAACCGTCCGCTTTCGTCCAATTCACGAAACGATAGCCCGCAAAGGGCAAGGCCAATATCGTGATTTCCTCGCCCTCTCCATACGTGCAGTTGCCCGTCTTGAACACCAAGCCCCATGCGGGGTTGTTCACCGATAAGATAACGGTGAAATCTTCCTCCACGGGCGGCACTTCGGGAATTTTCTCGAAGTTCGCCACCAAAGCCAAATCTTCCGTCACCGCAAACGTATAAACCGCCTCCGTGCTGA
>CAMWTX010000143.1 GCA_947177315.1 uncultured Bacteroidales bacterium
TCGATGCTCACCACGTTGCCTTTCAGGTCAAAGCACACTTCGGTAAGATAGCCTTCGATACCGTATATCGAAAACAAGGCATAGTAGTGCCGCCCCTGCCAACGGTCTTCTTCGTAGGTGCAGGAACGCAACAGATAAAAAGCGTATTTCTCACTGATGAAATCGTGCGCGAGCAAAGGCAACTGGCTTTCGGGAACAACCCGGCGGGTACTCACCCATTCGCCGTTGGCCTGAAAAAGCGAGGAAATTTCCTTAGGCTCCAGATTGATGCGCGAAACATAGCCCATATCCGCCAACTCCCAATGCACGATTTTATACTGCGAGCGCGGATGCGCCAACAGGAAGCTGTTTACCACTTCCTCCGGCAAATCCGACCACGCAACACGCTGGGCTGCGGCCTGCTGCACGCCTGCCCAAAGAACGCAGGCGCAAAAGAACGTCAAGGCTTTCTTAAGCATTCACTATGGTTTCTTCCCTGTCGGGACCCACCGAAATCATCTTGATATCCAAACCCGTATTGCGGACGATATATTCCACATAGGCTTTGAATTCCTGCGGCAGGCTGTCGTAGGAACGGGCGGAAGAAATAGGCGTTTTCCAACCCGGCATCGAAGCATAGACAGGCTCTACCCTTTCGGCGGATTCGGTATCGGGATAGCCCTCCACCGGCTTGCCGTCCAAACGGTAGGATTCCGCCACGCAGATGCTTTCAAAACCGTCCATCACGTCGGATTTCATCATCACCAGGTCGGTTACCCCGTTTATCATGAGCGTGTAGCGCAAAGCCGGCAAATCCAGCCAGCCCGTGCGCCGCGCCCTGCCCGTGGTGGCGCCGAACTCATGCCCTTTCTGACGGAGCAATTCGCCCGTTTCATTGTGCAGTTCGGTAGGGAAAGGACCGCTGCCCACCCGTGTGCAATAGGCCTTGAAGATGCCATACACCTTGCCGATGGCCGAAGGCGGAACGCCCAGTCCCACGCACACCCCCGATGTGGTGGTACTCGAAGAGGTTACGAAAGGATAGGAACCGAAATCCACGTCGAGCAAGGTTCCCTGCGCGCCTTCCGCCAGAATACGCTTGCCCTCGCGCATGGCCCGGTCTAAATAGAACTCGGTGGACACTACCTCGAAACCACGCAGCTCCTCGATGCCTTCCAGCCATTTTTCTTCGTATTGCTTCCACGGCATGCCGTCTATCGTCGCCGCTTCCAGGTTAAAACCGTACTGCTTGAGCTGCAACACGTGTTCCGCTTTCAAACCGTTGTATTTCCCGTTGAAGTTCGGGCTGAATATATCGCCCATCCGAAGCCCGCAACGCGCCGTCTTGTCGGTATAGGCCGGGCCTATGCCCTTTACGGTGGAACCTATCTTCTTAGCCCCCTTGCGCGCCTCCAAAGCGGCGTCCAGGAGCCGGTGCGTAGGCAGAATCAGATGCGCCTTGTCGGATATCTTCATACGTTGGCGCGGTTCGATGCCCGCCAAGCGCAGTTCCGCCGTTTCCTGGCAAAAAATACGGGCATCCACCAACACGCCGTTGCCGATTACGTTTACCTTGCCTTCATGAAAAATTCCGGAAGGAATGGTGTGCAACACATGCGTGGAACCCCCGAACTTAATGGTATGCCCCGCATTGGGCCCACCCTGGAAACGGGCTATAATATCGTAGCGGGACGCCAGCACATCCACAATCTTGCCTTTTCCCTCGTCGCCCCACTGAATCCCCAGAATCACATCTATCTTAGACTTCTGCATTTGTTCTTTATTTTATTGAACCGCTTTCAGGCTCAAATCCAACGAACTGATATGGTGCGTAAGCGCACCTACCGAAATAAAATCAACGCCCGTGGCGGCATAGCGCGCCAAGGTTTGCCGGGTAATGCCGCCCGATGCCTCGGTTTCGTACTTTCCACCGATCAGCGCCACCGCCTTTTCGATGTCTTCCGGACTGAAATTATCCAGCATGATGCGGTTTACCCCGCCGCAGGCAAGCACTTGATTCAGCTCATCGAAAGAACGCACCTCGATTTCAATCGCCAAATCCTTGCCTTTTTCCTTGAGGTAGACATGAACCGAATCGATGGCCTGCCTGATGCCGCCGGCAAAATCGATATGGTTGTCTTTAATCAGAATCATATCGAACAGGCCGAAGCGGTGGTTCCTGCCGCCGCCAATCTTTACCGCCAGCTTTTCAAAAACACGGTTGTTGGGCGTGGTCTTGCGCGTGTCGAGCAACACGGTCTTGGTATTTCCCATCAGTTTCACCAACGAGCGCGTATGGGTGGCTATGCCGCTCATGCGCTGGATGTAGTTCAGGCTGAGGCGTTCGGCCATCAATATGGAACGCGAAGAACCCTCCACGGTAAATATCCTGTCGCCCACCTGCACTTCGCTGCCGTCCTTTACCAAAGGCGTGAACACAACCTGCGGGTCCACCTCATGATAAACCATTTGGGCCACCTCCATGCCGGCAATCACTCCCGCTTCCTTGGCCACCAACACGGCCTTTCCTCTGGCCGATGCCGGAATGCAAGACAAGGTGGTGTGGTCGCCGTCGCCTATGTCTTCTTTCATCGCCTGGCGGATGTAATCCCTCATCATCGCCTTTTCGTCTATCTGCATCTTTTCTATTTTTTAGCCTGTTCGGCGGCGTATTCCCTGTTCAGACCGTCCAGAATGGCCGAAGTGATGTCCATGGAAGGCATCGAATAGAGGATATTGCTGCTTTTGCCGGTGTAGATGATCATGCTGAAATTCTGGTTCTGTTCATTGTAACGCTTCACAAAATCCAGAATCCGGTTGGTTACCTCTTCCATGCGCTGCACCTGCAGGGCGGCAAGCTGGTTGGCGTAGGTCTGCTGCAATTCACCCAGCGACTGCTGTTTCTTGGTGAGTTCTTCCTCGCGCTTGTGCTGTTCGCTCAAGGTAAGCGTGGCACCGATTTTCAGATAGTTTTCGTATTCCTTCTGAAAGGCGCTCGCCTGGTTCTGCACGTCTGCCGTCAGCCGGGTTTCGGTGCGTTCCAGTTCGCGCTGAATATCCGCCACAAGCTGGTAACCCATATTGATGCTGTCGATGTTCACCGTGGCTATCGTGAGCCCTTCGACGGCAACGGCCGCCATACTGGCGGTTGCCGGCGTAAGCGCGGCGTTCTGCTTGTTTTGGCAGGAAAAGGCACATACGCCTACGGCCAGTGCCACAATACCGGTTTTAAAGAAGTTCTTATTCATGGTTACTTTTATATTTTTTCGTTTTCAACCGAGTTTTTTTGTGCGCCGATGCCTTAATTCCCCTCGTTGCAGAGAAATTGCAGGCGAACCAGGCGTATTTCGGTTTCGGTGTATTCGTCGTCGCCCAACTCGTTCAAAGCCTCTTCCACCGAATCGTTCTCCGCTTCGGAAAAATATCCGTAGATATCTTCCTGATGGTAGGAATCCACGGCTTCCTCTACGTAATAATCCAGGTTGAGGCGGGTTCCCGAATCCACGATACGTTCTATTTCGGTAAGGAGTTCCTCCATCGAAAGGCTCTTGGCCGTGGCGATCACATCCAAGGGAACCTTGCGGTCGATGCTCTGGATGATATAGACCTTCAAGCCCGATTTGTTCACCACCGACTTGATGACAAAATCCTGCGGACGCTCTATCTCGTTTTCCTCCACGTAGCGTTTTATCAGGTCGATGAACGGCTGCCCGTGCTTCTGCGCCTTGTTCACGCCCACGCCCGTGATGCGGGTCATGTCTTCCATCGTGATGGGATATTGCACCGTCATGTCCTTGAGCGAAATATCCTGAAAAATCACGTAAGGAGGCAGGTTTTCCCTATGGGCTATGTCTTTGAGCAGGTCTTTGAGCATGATGTAAAGCGTCTTATCGACCGCTTCCACCGAACTGTTGCCGCCCGACATATATTCCTCGTCTTCGGGATTATAGGTGTGGTCGCGAATCACCTCTATCGGGAACGGTTCCTTGGTGAACGCCTCCCCGGCGGGAGTAACCTTGATAACACCGTAATCCTCGATATCCTTGCTGAGCAAATCCTCGATGATGCACTGGCGGATCACCGCCTTCCAATAACGTTCGTCGCGGTCTTTGCCTTTGCCGAACTGCGGCAGGAGGTTGTGCTTGTAATTCTTGATGGAGGGCGACATCTTGCCCATGCACAGCGCCACGATATAGTCGGTCTTGAACTGCTGCTTTACGTCGATGATGAGCTGAACCACGAAACGGGCGTTTTCGGTGGCGTCTTCCCTTTCTTTGGGATAAAGGCAGTTGTCGCAGTTATGGCAGTTTTCCTCCTCGTATTTCTCGCCGAAATAATGCAGGAGGTTCTTGCGGCGGCACATCGAGGTCTCGGC
>CAMWTX010000144.1 GCA_947177315.1 uncultured Bacteroidales bacterium
GCATAGGAAGTGCCTATCTTGAACTCATAAGGGCTTCCGGCCCCGTCGTGAATCCAGCCCTTGCTGTTGAAGCGGTCGGCATCCAAACCGGCAATAAACATGATTTCGTAGCGCCAGCCTCGGGTTTCTCCCCAAAAACTGATGCCGGTTTCGTGCCAAGTGCAGGGAATAATGGTGTTCTCGCCCTCCGGCCGATACACGCCGAAATATTCGGTGGGCATGTGGTGCGCGTTGGTAGCCCCCACTGGCACGATGATATGTCCCGCACGGATATTCAAGGCCGGCGAAAAACTCTTTTGAATCCAAAACTGCTCCAAAGCCACCTCGCCGCCACGTTCTATTTCCGATTCGTATTCACCTCCCTCTTCCTCCTCAATTTCAACGGCACTCTCCGTGCCTCCGTGTTCAAACTCTATCTCGCTGCCCATAGACCAGCCTTTGCCAAAATTGTAACCGAGCCAAATCACCACGTGCGGCAAGTCGAAACGTCCGTGCTGTTCGTTCTTATACAATTCGGGATTCTTGTAGCGCAGATAGTTGTCGCTAAAGAAATTGCGGGTCATTACGGCCTCTCCGTAGCCCCCCACCTGCAAGCGTGGACCGCTCACGGACTCCGTCTTCTTTTTCCGAGATGTGTCTCGTGCGGCTGGTGTTTGAGCCGGTGCCTGAGCCTCCGCCCATTCACCGCGCAATTCCTCCAGCAATTCCGCTTTCAACTCGGCTTTGAGCCTTTCCCGGACATCCGCAGACAGCGAAGCGCCGCTCACGGCATCGGTCTGTGCTTGCAAAAACGCAGGCAACAGCAAGACAATCAATAATAAAAACCTTAACTTAAAATTCATTATACGGGCTTCTTTTTCGTTTGCAAGATTAACCCGTATAGCCACGGCGGACAATACCTAAGTGTTGTGATTTTGGCAACCCGTGTTTAATCATAGTTAGGTATCGCTTCGTGGATTGCTCCTAATAATGTGACTTTAGCGGACAAAGGAACTGTCCGTGAAGTTACATGAAAGTATATCGCTTCGTGGATTGGTCGTAATAATGTAACTTTGCTAGTTGCAAAAACAATCAGCATTATGGATATATCGGTGGTTGTGCCTCTGTTTAACGAGGATGAATCTTTGCCGGAACTGGCGGCTTGGATAGAGCGCGTGATGAAGGAAAACGGCTTTACCTACGAGGTGGTTTTTGTCGATGACGGCAGCCGCGATAAGTCTTGGCGCGTTATCCGGGAATTGAACGCGAAAAATCCCTGTTTCCGTGGCATCCGTTTCCGTCGCAACTACGGAAAATCGGCGGCCTTGCAGACGGGATTCGAGGCAGTGGAGGGAAATGTGGTCATTACGATGGATGCCGATATGCAGGACAGCCCCGACGAGATACCGGCACTCTACAAAATGATAACCGAAGAGGGATACGATGTGGTTTCGGGTTGGAAAAAGAAACGCTACGACCCCATATCCAAGACTCTGCCCACCAAATTGTTCAACTGGGCGGTCCGGCGTATGTCCAAGATACAGCTGCACGATTTCAATTGCGGTTTGAAGGCCTACCGCCGGGATGTGGTCAAGAGCATTGAAGTATATGGCGAAATGCACCGTTTTATTCCGGTTATCGCCAAATGGGCGGGCTTCGGCATCATCGGAGAAAAGGCGGTACAGCACCGCGCCCGCAAATACGGCACCACCAAATTCGGCATGAACCGCTTTATCAACGGCTTTCTGGATTTGCTTTCCCTCAGTTTCGTGGGGCGTTTCTCCTAAAAACCCATGCACTTTTTCGGCAGCCTGGGGCTGTTGCTGTTTATACTCGGTTTCCTGTCCGCCGTTTGGTTGGGTGCACAGAAGATATACTGCCTGCGCCACGGCATTGTAGCCCCCTTGGTAACCTCCTCGCCTTATTTCTACTTCTGCCTTGTCTTTATGCTGATGGGGCTGCAGCTGTTCCTGGCAGGCTATCTGGCGGAGCTGGTGGGGCGCAATTCTCCCACGCGCAATGCCTATCTGATTGCAGAACGTTTGGGTGGATACGAAAAAGTTGAATAATTCATGCGTCTTTTTGATACTTTCAAACTGTCTTTATTGTTTCTGGCGCTGTTGATGTCCGGAGCGGAAACGGCTTACGGAGCGGTGCGCGACACCAACCGCGTCGATGCCAAAGGCCGCAAGCAGGGCGTTTGGGTCCGCCAGCCCGCCAAAAACAAACTCGGCTATGTGGGGCAGTTCAAGGACGATATGCCCACGGGTCGATTCGTCTATACATCCTTGGGCGATACCTTGGTGACGGAAGTCTTTTATTTTCGCGGCGGATATGCTTCCTACAACCGCTATTTCTATCCCGAGGGCAGTTTGATGGCGGAGGGCTATTACCTCGACCAACAGAAAGACAGCGTTTGGAAAATGTATTCCCGTTCGGGTGTGCTGATTCGGGAGGAACGTTTTGAAAAAGGGCTTCTGCACGGGCGGCGTTCCCTGTACGATGCCGACGGCACATTGCTCGAAGACCAGCATTGGTTTCGCGGCCTGCGCAACGGCCCTTGGTTCGTACACGATGAAAAAGGCTACCAGCAGTCCACCTACAAACTCAATATCACGCACGGCGATTACACAGCGCTTTATCCCGACAGCACCCGTTTTATCGAAGGTTATTACGATGAGGGCGTAAAAGAAGGGGTATGGCGTTTCTACCTGCCCTCGGGCACACTCTATAAGGAAGATACCTACAGCCATAACCGTCTGGTGAACCGCACCCTGTATCTGAAGATAGGCGGTGTATTGCAGGCCATTTCCTCCGATACCGTTCCTTTAATCATGCGTTCTCCGCAAGGCGGCAGGGCGGAGCTTCTGACAAGTTCGGAAAAACGTCTCGTATGCGATGAAAAGTTTGAGACGGTATGCGGCATCTTCGACCTCGATTTCTATTTCTTTGCCAACAAGAACACCTTGGTTTCGTTTGTGGCCGTCGATAGGGAACGTCTGGCGGAAACGCTGTCCCAAATAACGGATGAACGCCAGGACAAAGCCGACGGCCAGTTGGATCCCGCCCGGCAGTTAGGCCGGAACGCTTCGGTAACCCCCGTGGAACTCCCGTTGAACATCGCCACTCCATACCCCGTCTATATGGATGCCGATGCCATAGACATCCTGCGCAACAATCTCAAGAACGCCGAAGTCGAGGCGGAATAAGTGCTGAAAACAGCGCCAAGTTTCCAAACGAAACCGCGCCAAATTTCCAAACGAAACCGCGCCAAATTTCCAAACAAAATCGCGCCAAATTTCCAAACAAATATTATATTTGCATCCAAAAGAACACCTATGGAATACCGGGAAAGGATTGCAGACCAATTATTAAGAGATAAATTGGAAGCAATGGGAGCAGTCTTGATAGAAGGGCCTAAGGCTTGCGGTAAAACCACTACGGCAAAACAGCAGGCAAAAAGTGTTCTTTATATGGATGATCCAAGACAGCAGGAATACTATCAACAATTGGCGCAAACGGATATCGGATTGTTGCTTGCCGGAGATAATCCTCGTCTCATTGATGAATGGCAAGAAATTCCTCGGTTTTGGGATGCCATCCGGTTCGAGATAGACCGTAGGGGAGAAGATGGTTTGTTTATGCTTACCGGTTCGGCGGTTCCCGCTGATTTTTCCAAGATTCATCATACCGGTACAGGCCGCTATGGATGGCTTACCATGCGCCCGATGAGTTTATGGGAATCGGGAGAATCTTCGGGCGAGATCAGTTTGTCGGAACTTTTCCGTGCCCCTAAAAGAATAATGGGGCAGAATGCCCTTGCCTTGACGGAACTTGCCTTTTTGATATGCAGGGGCGGATGGCCGAAGTCGTTGCAGAAGAAAACGGAACGAGCGGCTTTATTGCAGGCGGCGGAATACTATAAGGCTATTGTGAACAGCGATATATCCCGGGTGGATAATGTAAGGCGCGATGAGGAACGTACCAAACGCATCATGCGCTCTTATGCCCGTTTGCAGGGTATGCAAGCCAGTATAGCCACCATATTGGCGGATATAGCCGTCAATGAAACGGAAAATATCAGCGACGAGACCGTCGATTCGTATCTCTCGGCGCTGCGCAAGATATTTGTAATTGAGGATATGCCGGCTTGGAATCCCAATTTGAGAAGCAAGACCGCTGTCCGTACCTCGGATACCCGATACTACGTTGACCCCTCTATTGGCGCGGCGGCATTGGGTTTGGGCCCCCGCGACCTGATAAGTGACCTCAAAGCGATGGGAATCTTTTTCGAGGCATTATGTATCAGGGATTTGAGGGTCTATGCCGATGCGTTGGACGGTACGGTGTATCACTATCG
>CAMWTX010000145.1 GCA_947177315.1 uncultured Bacteroidales bacterium
TAGATGGGCTTGTTGGGCAAGGCTTCGTATTCCTCTAATTTGAGCGGGCGGTTGTCCATGGCGGCCGGTAGGCGGAATCCGTATTCCACCAGGTTTACCTTGCGGGATCGGTCGCCGCCGTACATCGCGCCTAATTGGAGCACGGTCACATGGCTTTCGTCGATGACGGTGATGAAATCGTCGGGAAAATAATCGAGCAGGCAGAACGGGCGCACGCCGGCATCCCTTCCGTCAAAATAACGGGAGTAGTTTTCGATGCCGCTGCAGAAGCCCAGTTCCTTGATCATCTCCACGTCGTAGGTAACGCGGTCTTCGAGGCGTTTGGCTTCCAGATGTTTGCTCACGCTGTGGAAGTAATCCACCTGTCTGCCCAAATCGAGCTGAATTTCCTTGATGGCTTGCTGGATGCGGCTTGAGGAGGGCACGAACATATTGGCCGGATAGATGCGGATGGTGTCCAGATCTTCGAGGATATGCCCGGTAAGCGGGTCTATCTTGCAGAGGCGTTCTATCTCGTCGTCGAAGAAAACGATGCGGTAGGCGTAGTCGTCGTAGGCCACGAAAACATCGAGCGTATCGCCTTTTACGCGGAACCTGCCCCTGGTAAACTCCAGTTCGTGGCGGCTGTAGAGCGATTTTACCAACTGCAGCATCACATCGCGCTGGTTGGCTTTCTCGCCTTTTTGCAGCATGATGATGTTTTCGTGGTAGTCGGCAGGATTCCCCGTGCCGTAGATGCAGGAAACGGAACTCACCACGATAACGTCGCGCCTTCCCGACAACAGGCTTGCCAGAGTGTTGAGGCGCAGTTTCTCTATCTCGTCATTGATGGAGAGGTCCTTTTCAATATAGGTATTGGATGCCGGAAGATAGGCTTCGGGCTGGTAATAGTCGTAATAGGAAACGTAATATTCGATGGCGTTCTTGGGAAAAAACTGCTTGAACTCGCCGAACAGCTGCGCCGCCAGGGTCTTGTTATGGCTGAGCACCAGGGCGGGGCGGTTGAGCCGGGCCAGCACGTTGGCGATGGTAAAGGTTTTGCCCGAACCGGTTACGCCGAGCAAAACCTGTGCCTTATCGCCGTTTTGGATACCGGCAACCAATTTCTCAATGGCTTGGGGTTGGTCGCCGGTGGGCTTGAAATCTGCTGTTATTTCAAATTTATTCACCGAAATAGGCCTTGAATTTTTCCAAGCGTACTTCCAGTTCGGGCAGGTCTTCCATGGGAACGAGCGATACGCAGGCGCGGATGCCTTCGCGTTCGCTGCCGGTGATGCCCAATGAAATGGCGCTGATGCCGAAGTAGAGCAGGTTGTGCAACAATTCTTCGCTGTTCATGCCCGGATAGCCCACGGTAAAGTAGAAACCGTCGGACAGGTCTTTGTCCACATCCTTGTCGTAGGCAAGATAGAAGCCGTTTTTGAGGAACATTTCCTTCATCTTGTGCGCCTTTTCGCCGTAAATACGGGTTTCGTGCACGAAATTGTAACGGCCTTCGTTGGTGGCTTTCAGAATCGCGTGCAAGGCGTATTGGGGCGAATGGGCAGTGCCGGAGCTGAGGCAATATACGGTGCCGAAAATCATCGTGTGCCCGAACTGGGTGCTGTTGTAGTAGTCTTTGAAGTCGGGGAATTCGCTTTTGTACAAGGCGTCCGAAATCATCATCATGCCGATGCGCTGCCCGGCGTAGCTGAAGGCCTTCGAACTGGAGACGAAAAGGATGTATTTGTCGGTGTATTGCGCCACGGTGGGTTGGAAAGGCGGCACGCCCGGCGTGGAGATGTCGTGGCGGAAGTCCATGCCGAAGTAGGCGAGGTCTTCCATGATGATCACGTCGTATTTCTTGGCCAGGTCGGCGATGGTGCGCAACTCGTCTTCGGTAAAGCAGATCCACGAGGGATTGTTGGGATTGGAGTAGAAAATGGATGAGATGTTGCCTTTGCTCAGGTAGCTTTCCAGTTTTTCGCGCAGTTTTTCGCCGCGGAAGTTATATACGTCGAAGCTTTCGAAAGGAATGCCCAGCACGCGGTGCTGCTGTTTGTGAACCGCAAAACCGGGGTCGATGAAAAGGGTGGTGTTCTTGCCTTTGCGGGCGCGGCTCACGGTAAGGAAAGAGGCAAAGCTGCCCTGCATCGAACCTACGGTGGGAATACAGCCGGCGGGGTTCACTTCGATGTTGAGGAAATTCTTGGCGAAACGCGAGATTTCTTCTTTCAGTTCGGGAAGACCGCCCACTTCGGGATAGAGCGAGGCGATACCTTTCTGCAGCGCGGCTATTTCGGCATCCACGCCGATTTTGGCGGCCGGAAGCCCTGGAATCCCCATTTCCATGCGGATAAAATGCGTGCCGGAGGCTTTTTCCACATCGTTGATCAGTTTCTTTACTTCACGGATGGAGGCTTGCCCCACGCTTTTGAGCCCGTTTTGGCGGATGACGCCATCGACGGTTTCTTTGGGAATGACTGTCTGTTTCATATCGGTGTTTATTTTTTTCGCGGAAAAAAGATGCTCTGTCGAGCCGTGCGAATATACGCATTTTATACGGACAATTCAAGACTGTGCCAATGTGTCAGAAAAAATAAGGAAAAGGGCGGCATGGTATTGTTTTTGCTGAATGGATGCCGCTTTTAAACCATACAGGCATGAGCAAGAAAAACAATGCAAGAGAAGACGAGAATCTGAAAGAGGCCGCGGAAGCCGCTCAAGACGATGTTTGCCGGGAAGAAAGCGGCATGGAGCAGGGGAGCGGAAGCACCGGCGGGGCGGAAGTGCAGGAAGCGGATGCCCAAGACCTCAAGGGGCAACTGGCAGAATTGAACGATAAATATTTGCGGCTCTATTCGGATTTTGACAACTATCGCCGGAGAGCCAACAAGGAAAAGCTGGAGATGATCAAGACGGCATCTTCGGGTGTCGTTTTGTCATTGCTGCCTGTCATTGATGATATGGAACGCGCTCTGGCGGCGATTCAAAAGGCGGAGGAGGGTTCGGAGCAGAATGCCTTGCTGGAAGGAGTTAATTTGATATACAACAAGTTGATGGGAACCTTGAAACAACAGGGGCTGAGCGAATGCGAGGTGGCCGGCAAGCCTTTCGATTCCGAAACGGCGGAGGCGGTGGCGCAGATTCCGGCACCCGAAGAGGCTCAAAAGGGCTTTGTGTTGGAAGTGGTTCAGAAAGGTTATGCCTTGGACGGCAAGGTGCTGCGCTTTGCCAAAGTGGTGGTGGGCTGTTAACCGATAAAGCGTGTAGCGATGGCAGAAAAAAGAGATTATTACGAAGTGCTGGGCGTTGCCAAAGGCGCTTCGGCAGACGAAATCAAGAAAGCGTACCGCAAACTGGCGCTCAAATACCATCCCGACCGCAACCCGGGTGATAAGGCGGCGGAAGAAAAGTTCAAGGAAGCGGCGGAAGCCTACGGGGTGCTGAGTGATCCGGAAAAGAAGCAGCGTTACGACCAATTCGGCCATGCAGGCATGGGCGGTGCCGGCGGATTCGGCGGCATGGGCGGCATGAGCATGGAAGATATTTTCAGCCAGTTCGGGGATATTTTCAGCGGTTTCGGATTTTCGGGCTTCGGGGGCGGGCGTTCCGCGCGCCGCCCGGTGGTCAAGGGCAGTGACCTGCGGGTTACGCTCAAGCTCACGCTGGAGGAAATCGCCACCGGCGTGGAAAAGAAGATAAAGGTACACAAGGCGGTAAGTTGTCAGGATTGCCACGGAACGGGCGCCAAGGACGGCAACGCGATGAAAACCTGCGAGACCTGCCACGGCCAGGGGCAGGTGGTGAGCCGCCAGCAGACCATCTTGGGCGTGATGCATCAGGTGCAGGTATGTCCTGCCTGCCATGGCTCGGGCAAGACCATCACCGAACGTTGCCCCAAATGCAGCGGTCAGGGTGTTACTTATGCCGACGAGGTAATCAGTATCCATATTCCTGCCGGCGTGGAAGCGGGCATGCAACTTTCGGTATCGGGCAAGGGAAACGCCGCGCCTCAGGGCGGCATCAACGGCGATTTGCTCGTGTTGATTGAGGAACAGCCGCACGCCGAGTTCCAACGCGACCATCAGAACCTGCATTATACATTGTCTATCAGTTATATGGATGCCGCTTTGGGCTGTTCTCTCGAAATTCCGACCTTGGGCGGCAAAGCGCGTATCAAGATTGAACCGGGCACGCCTTCGGGCAAGCTCTTGCGTCTGCGCGGCCAGGGTTTCCCCTCGGTCCAACGCGGTATGCCTAAGGGTGATTTGATTGTATATCTGAATGTAAGCGTTCCTAAATCGCTCAGCAAGGAGGAAAAGGCTTTGTTGGAGAAGATG